>QGVC01000115.1 GCA_003242645.1 Pseudomonadota bacterium | reverse complement strand
AGCCTTTATCGCATTGCCGTAAGCAAAGGTGTCTCCCTGGCAGAGCTCATGCGGATCAACAACATCGATGATCCGCGCAGAGTCCGCGCCGGCACGGTCCTGAAGCTGCCGCCCTCCAAGTCGGCTGTCAGGAGTGTGGGGGATGCGCCACCCGCTCCACTGACAATTGCTGAGCAACCCGGCGGCGCGCCGAAACAGCCCGATTCTGCTCCTGCCACGGATACATCGTATGAGCCGGGGCCCAACAACCCCGTCATCATCAACGCGCAGCAGAAGAAGCGTATTGCAGCCCTGAACCGGTCTGACACCTTGAGCGATGCTCCGTCGGCCGCCGAAGCGAAGGCAGATGAGCCTCAGCCTCCTCAGGACAACAGAACCGCTGAGGAGCAAGCAGACGGCGTCGGAAAGTTCCGTTGGCCAGTCCGGGGGCGGGTGATTGCCGGGTTCGGCAAGCAACCCGACGGCAGTCATAGCGATGGCATCAAGCTTGCCGTGCCTGTGGGCACGGACGTTCACGCGGCGGAAAGTGGCGTCGTCGTCTTTGCCGGTAGCGAGCTGAAGGACTATGGGAACCTCGTGCTCATCCGGCATGACGACGGCTGGATCACGGCTTACGCTCACAACGATCAGTTGCTGGTCAAGCGCGGCGATCGTGTACGGCGGGGCCAGGTCATCGCCAAGGCTGGCAAGACCGGCAAGGCCGAAACGCCCCAGCTCCACTTCGAGCTGCGAAAGGGTTCGAGTCCGGTCGATCCCATTCCCTATTTGGAGTAGAGCGCGCCGAGCGAGTTCTCGCTCGGCCTAATCACGCGATGTCCGCCACGCGAGTTGGCCGGGTTTCCAACCGGCCGCATCCTATTCACAGTGTGGGGCGTTCAACCTACATGGCGCTCGCGCAGGTGGTATAAGGCTTAGCCTGAGGGACGGGTGCGCGCGGGCGCACCTCCGCCACATTCCGGCGCAATCCAGTGCAAATCAGGCAGGAGCTGAGCGGGCAAATGTCACGTCGCTATTTCGGCACTGATGGAATCCGCGGGCTGGCCAACCGGAGCCCGATGACCTCCGAGATCGCGCTCAAGGTTGGCATGGCGGCCGGAAAGATCTTCGCAAACGGCAAGCAGCGCATCCGGGTCGTCATCGGCAAGGACACGAGACTGTCCGGCTACATGATCGAATCTGCGCTGATGTCGGGTTTCACGTCGGTGGGTTGCGACGTCTTCCTGCTTGGTCCGATGCCGACTCCGGCTGTGGCCATGCTCACCAGATCGTTGCGCGCCGATCTGGGCGTCATGATCTCGGCTTCGCACAATCCGTACTACGACAACGGTATCAAGCTGTTCGACTCGGAGGGCTACAAGCTCTCTGACGAAGCGGAGGCCGAGATCGAGCGGCTCATCGATTCCGATGTTGAAGAGCTACTCGCGCCGCCCGATCAAATCGGCCGCGCCACGCGCGTGGAAAGCGCGCAGGAGCGATACATCGAGTTTGCCAAGCGAACGCTGGCTCGCGAGCTGCGCCTCGATGGCCTTCGGATTGTCATCGATTGCGCCAACGGCGCTGGCTACAGGGTGGCGCCAGAAGCTCTTTGGGAGCTTGGCGGCGAGGTCATCAAGATCGGCGTCGATCCCAATGGCCGCAACATCAACCACAAATGCGGCTCCACCGCTCCAGAGGCGCTGATCGAGAAAGTCCGCGAGCTGCGGGCGGACATCGGCATCGCGCTGGACGGCGACGCGGATCGTGTCGTCATCGTGGATGAGAAGGGCCGGCTCGTCGACGGCGATCAGATCATGGCCGTGATCGCGGAGACCTGGTCCAAGGCTGGCCGGCTGACAGGCGGCGGCCTGGTGGCGACGGTGATGTCCAACCTCGGGCTCGAGCGCTACCTGAAAGGACTTGGCCTGACGCTCGTTCGCACGCCTGTCGGAGACCGCTATGTCGTCGAGCACATGCGCCGCTACGGCTTCAACGTGGGCGGCGAGCAATCCGGTCACATCGTTTTGTCGGACTTCACGACGACCGGGGATGGCCTCATCGCGGCCCTGCAAATCCTTGCCGCCGTGGTGAGCTCCGGCCGGCCTGTGAGCGAGGTGTGTCGGCGTTTCGAACCGCTGCCCCAGGTGATGAAGAATGTTCGGTACGCCAACGGCATGCCGCTCGAGAACGAACGCGTGCAGGAGGCCATTGCCGAAGCCAAGTCGCGGCTCGGCTCGTCGGGCCGGCTTGTGGTCAGGCCATCCGGCACGGAGCCGGTGATTCGCGTTATGGCCGAGGGCGACGACGAGAAGCTGATTTCGGCCGTCGTCGGCGATATCGCTGAAGCTGTCCGGGAGGCGTCACTGCCGGCTGAATAAGCCGGCAGCTCGCCCGTCTTCCGCAGCGAAACTGGTCAGCCTCGCGCCCGTTCGCCTACCCGCGACATTCGCGAACGTCATTCCAGATTGACTTTTTGCGCCGCATCAGTCACGAGGGCTGCGGGCCACTCCTCCCCAACGAGGAGCATCTATCTGGAAGGGTAGGCACATGACCAACCATGCGAAGCCGGCTGTCAAACCGGCGCGACCGCATTTCTCGTCCGGCCCCTGCGCCAAGCGCCCCGGCTGGTCTCCCGAAGTCCTCAGTAACGCATTCCTCGGCCGCTCCCATAGAGCAAAGGAAGGTAAGGCGCGTCTGAAGCTTGCTATCGACAAGACGCGCAAGCTCCTCGAGCTGCCGGAGGACTACGTTTGCGGCATCGTTCCCGGATCGGATACCGGGGCTTTCGAGATGGCGATGTGGTCGCTGCTCGGCGAACGGGGTGTCGAGGCGCTCGCGTGGGAAAGCTTCGGCAAGGGTTGGGTCGCCGATATCCTGAAGCAGCTCAAGCTCACGGATGTGCGGGTGCACGAGGCCGACTACGGCTTTCTACCCGACCTCAGCAAGGTCGACTTCGACCGCGATGTTGTCTTTACCTGGAACGGCACAACGTCCGGTGTCCGCGTACCGGACGGGAAATGGATTCCGGCAGATCGCAAAGGGCTGACTTTGGTCGACGCCACCTCGGCAGCCTTCGCCCAGGAGATCGACTGGAGCAAGGTCGATGTCGCGACGTTCTCCTGGCAAAAAGTGCTCGGCGGCGAGGCCGCCCATGGCATGCTCATTTTGAGCCCGCGCGCCCTGAAGCGACTCCAAACCTACACGCCACCTTGGCCGTTGCCGAAGGTGTTCCGCCTGACCAAGGGCGGAAAAGTCATCACCGGGATCTTCGAAGGCGAGACGATCAACACGCCGTCGATGCTTTGTGTCGAGGACTACCTCGACACGCTGGCGTGGGCGGAGAGCATTGGCGGGCTGAAAGCCCTGCAGGCGAGGGCGGATGCCAACGCGCAGGTCATTTTCGATTGGATCGAGCGGACGCCCTGGATTGCCAACCTGGCACGCGATCCGGCCACACGTTCCAACACGTCCGTTTGCCTCAGCATCGTCGATCCGGCGGTGACGCAGCTTCCCGTGGCCGAGCAGTGGACATTCGCCAAGGAAATCGCGGCGCTGCTCGACAAGGAAGGCGTTGCCTATGACATCGCGGCTTATCGCGAGGCGCCGCCCGGCCTCAGGATCTGGACTGGATCGACGGTCGAGAAGTCCGACCTCGAGGCGCTGATGCCTTGGCTGGATTGGGCGTTTGCGACTGTGCGGGCGAGCCTGTCGAAAGCCGCCTGACCCGAGGTCATTTGTCCCTGGCAATTGGAATTTGATCGGTCTGACGCCGGCCACCGGTCCCGGCGAGACTTGATCCATCACAGCAGGAATACCTATTCATGGCACCGAAAGTTCTCATTTCTGATGAGCTGTCGCCCGCCGCTATCGAGGTGTTCAAGGAGCGCGGCATCGACGTCGATGTGAAGGTCGGTCTCAGCAAGGAGGAGCTCGCCGAAATCATTGGCGACTACGACGGCCTTGCCGTGCGCTCGGCCACCAAGGTCACGGAGAAGGTTATACGCGCCGCGAAGCGGCTGAAGGTGGTTGGCCGCGCAGGAATCGGCGTCGACAACATCGACACGCGCGCCGCGACGGCCCGCGGCATCATCGTGATGAACACGCCTTACGGCAACTCCATCACGACGGCTGAGCACGCCATCTCGCTGATGCTGGCGCTGGCCCGGCATATTCCCCAGGCCGATCGTTCGACGAAGGCGGGCAAGTGGGAAAAGTCAAAGTTCATGGGTGTCGAGCTGTTCGGAAAGACGCTCGGCATCATTGGCTGCGGGAATATCGGCTCTATCGTCGCCGACCGGGCCATCGGGCTGAAAATGCGCGTCATCGCGTATGACCCGTTCCTGTCGCCGGAACGCGCAGTCGAGATCGGTGTCGAAAAAGTCGAATTTGACCAGCTGCTCCAGCGCGCTGATTTCATCACGCTCCACACACCACTGACTGAGCGCACACGGAACATCATCAATGCCGAAGCGCTCGCGAAGATGAAGCCGACTGCGCGCATCATCAATTGCGCCCGCGGTGGCCTCATTGACGAAACGGCTTTGTACGAAGCCCTCAAGTCCGGCCGCATCGCTGGCGCCGCGCTCGATGTGTTCGAGGTGGAGCCGGCCCGCGAAAATCCGCTCTTTGAGCTCGATAACGTCATCTGCACGCCGCACCTCGGCGCCTCCACGACCGAGGCGCAGGAGAAGGTCGCCTTGCAGATCGCGGAGCAAATGTCGGACTACCTGCTCAAGGGCGCGATTTCGAACGCGGTCAACTTCCCGAATATCACGGCGGAAGAAGCACCGAAGTTGACGCCGTATATCAAGCTCGCCGAACAGCTCGGATCGTTTGCTGGCCAGCTCACTGAAACTCGGCTCAAGCACGTGCGGATCGAGTACACGGGCGAAATTGCCGAGATGAACACGCGTGCGTTGACGGCCGCGATGCTCGCTGGGTTGCTGCGTCCGCAGCTCACCGACGTGAACATGGTGTCGGCTCCGGCAATGGCGCGTGAGCGCGGGCTCGTGGTCGAGGAGGTGAAGCGCGGCGAGGAGGGTGCCTATCAAACCTACGTGCGCCTCATCGTTGAGACGGAGCGCGGCGAGCGTTCCGTTGCCGGAACAGTCTTCTCGGATGGTCGGCCGCGCATCATTCAGATCAAGGGCATTGGCCTCGAGGCAGAGCTCAGCCCGCACATGCTCTACATCACCAATCAGGACAAGCCTGGGTTCATCGGCAGGTTCGGCACGCTCATGGGTGAAGCGGGCGTGAACATCGCCACACTTAATCTTGGGCGCGACAAGCCGGGCGGTGATGCCATTTGCCTTGTCGCTCTCGACGAGCCGGTTTCCGACGAGATCCTGGCGAAGGTTCGGGCGCTGCCCATGGTCAAGCGAGCGCACCGGCTGTCATTCTAAGAACTACGCACGAGGTCTGGATAACGTAGGCCGTCACAGTGGCGACACGAACGCCGTTCATGTCTGCCCTCGGCGGAATCGATCGGGAGGAATAGCGGCCATGCGTTATCTCGTTGGCCTCGTGGCGGTGCTTTGGACGTGGCCGCTTGGGGCAGCCGAGCTGCCGGCGCGTTCTACAGTCGATTCGGTGACCGTTTTTCCGTCCGGGGCTGAGGTCCGGCGGATCGTGCGCCTACAACTCTCGCCGGGAGACCATACGGTTATCATCAATGACCTGCCGCAGCAGGTCATCGCGAATTCCATCCGTGTTGAGGGCAAAGCCACAGGCAAGCTCCAGATCGGAGCCGTCGACAGCCGTCGCGTGGTCGTGCTGCGCTCCGATGCCGAAGCGCAGCAATCAGCGCGGGAGCGGATCGAGAACGAGATCCAGCGGCTGAAGGACGAACGGGCACGCTTCGAAGGGCAAATCGAAACCGCCGAGACACAGAAGACCTTCATCACGCGACTGGCAGAGCTGCCGACACGGCCTTTGCCGCCACCTGCTGCCGGTCACGCTCAGCCGGGGGAGGACTGGGAGAAGATCCTGTCGCTGATCGGCTCGACCATGAGTGATGTGAATCGGACGATTCAGGACGCGCGAATTCGCATCCGCGACATCGATCGCCGGATCGAGGAGCTGGAGAAGGAGCTGGCCAACCAGGCTCCTGCGGTTGAGGGGCGTACCGAGGTCAAGGTTCATGTCAGCGCACCGGCGCCCGTGGAGGCTGATCTCGTGGTGCGCTATCAGGTTCCAAGCGCCTCCTGGACGCCTCTCTACGATGCTCGCCTGGCGACCGGCTCTAAGAATGAAGCCCCGAAGCTCACATTGACGCGGCGCGCGATCATCAGGCAGCGGACAGGAGAGCCTTGGGAGAACGTCGTGCTGACGCTGTCAACCACGCGCCCAGCAAGCGATGTGACAGCGCCCGATCTCAAGCCGATAGCGGTGGACTTCGAGCCCGAGAAGCCGGTGGTTGGCATGGCGCAGGAAATGGAGCGCCCGGCCGCAAGGGGCCGGAGCGCGCCGACGCTGCAGGGCGCCGCTCCACCGATGCCGGCAGCGGCCTCGGACCAAGCGGCAGAGGAGACTTTTGCGCAGGCGACTATTACCGAGTTTGCGGCGACTTTCGCGGTGCCAGGTCGCACGACGGTCGAGAACACGGGTGAGACGAAACGTGTCGTCATCGACGAGCTTGAGCTCGAGCCGACGCTGCTGGTGCGCGCGGTTCCGAAGCGGCAGGAGCGCGCATTCCTATACGCCAAGATGGTGCTGCCGAAGGCGAGCGTTTTTCTCCCAGGCGAGGTTTCGCTCTTCCGCGATCAGACGTTCGTTGGAACCGGCCGTCTGCCGCAGCTTGCCGGTGGTGACGAGCACGAGCTGGGGTTCGGCCCTGATGACGCCGTGCGGGTCCGCTATTCGGTCGCGGACGAAAAGCGTGGCGAATCCGGCCTCATCTCAACCTCGCGGACCGACCAGCGCAACTTCCGCATCACCGTCAAGAATCTGCATGAGCGGCCCATCGCGTTCACCGTTCTGGATCAAGTGCCAGCGTCCCTCAACGAGGAGATCAAGGTCGAGCTAATGAGCGGCACGGCGCCGACGCGGCGAGATGTCGACGGCAAACGCGGCATCTTGGCCTGGGACGGCACGCTCGAGGCCGATGAAGAGCGGGTCATCGAATTTGGATACAGAGTGTCGTGGCCCGCGGCGAAAAACATCAGGTTTTCGCAGTGATTGCCCGGTCGCCAGCCTAGTGCGCGCGCTGTTCATTGAGCTATAGAGTCCCTTGAGGCCCCGGCGCCCTTGCCGGGGTCAAATTGCGAAGGGACGACAGATGGCGAACGTCGTGGTTGTCGGCGCCCAATGGGGCGACGAGGGCAAGGGCAAGATCGTCGACTGGCTGTCGGAGCGTGCGGACGTGGTCGTACGCTTCCAAGGCGGCCACAATGCCGGCCACACGCTCGTCATCAACGGTACCACCTACAAGCTATCACTGCTGCCGTCAGGGGTCGTGCGCCCCGGCAAGTTGGCCGTGATCGGAAACGGCGTCGTCATCGATCCGTGGGCGCTTGCCGAGGAGATCGAGCGGCTGAAACAGCAAGGCGTGGCGATCTCTCGGGACAACCTGCGCATTGCCGAGAATGCGACGCTGATCCTGCCGCTCCACCGCGAGCTCGACGTCATGCGCGAGCAAGCGGCCGGCGACGCGCGGATTGGCACGACGGGGCGGGGCATCGGGCCTGCTTATGAGGACAAGGTTGGACGGCGCGCCATTCGGGTTCAGGACTTGAAGAACCTCGATACGTTGGGGCCGAAGATTGACCGCATCCTCGTGCACCACAACGCCCTTCGCCGCGGGCTTGGCCAGCCGGAGATCTCCAAGGATGTCTTGATGAGGGAGCTGGCCGAGGTGGCCCCCCGGATCCTCCCCTACATGGACGTGACCTGGAAGCTGCTGGATGAACGGCGGAAGGCGGGAGACCGCATTTTGTTCGAAGGAGCGCAAGGCGCGCTGCTCGACGTCGACCATGGCACTTATCCGTTCGTGACGTCCTCGAACACCGTGGCCGCGCAAGCGGCGACTGGCTCCGGCATAGGACCGGGGGCGATCGGCTATGTGCTTGGCATCGCCAAGGCCTACACGACGCGCGTTGGGGCCGGCCCGTTTCCGACAGAGCTGCACGACGAAATCGGTGAGCTGATCGGGCAGCGCGGAAATGAATTCGGCACGGTCACCGGCCGCAAGCGCCGCTGCGGCTGGTTCGATGCCTGCCTGGTGCGGCAGGTCACGAAGGTGTCGGGGATCGACGGCATCGCTCTGACCAAGCTCGACGTGCTCGATGGCTTCTCCGAGGTGAAGGTTTGCGTCGGGTACATGCTCGACGGCGAGCGCATCGATCGCCTGCCGGCAGGCCACAATGCCCAGGCGCGTGTGAAGCCCATCTACCAGACATTCGAAGGCTGGACTCAGTCCACCCGCGGCGCGCGGTCCTGGGCTGAGCTTCCTGCGCAAGCGGTCAAGTACGTCCGCACGATCGAGGAGCTGATCGAGTGTCCCGTAACGTTGCTTTCGACCAGCCCCGAGCGTGAGGACACGATCCTCGTAAGAGACCCGTTCGCGGATTAGCCTGCGGCGCGCCTCCTGCGCGACGTTATCCCCCAGCCGCGACCTTGCTGACCGGGCGCTTCAAACGGGATGGCCTGGGTGGACGATGCGGAGTGCTGGACGGCTCTGCATCCGAGTCCGCAACAGCTTGCACGGAACGGGCTGGGTGCATCACGCGCCTGCGCGGCAGCCTGACGATCGCCTCGGTGCCTCTCCCGGGCTCCGACTTGAGCTCCAGCGTGCCGCCGTGCAGGTCCACCAAGCTTTGCACGATGGATAACCCAAGGCCCGTGCCGCCCTCGGTCGTGCTGGGTGCCAGCGAGCCCTGGCCGAAAGCCTGCAGCACCATCGGAATTTCATCCTGGGGAATACCGGGGCCGTTATCGGCCACGCTCAGGAATTGGCCGCCGTCTTCCGTTGTGCCCGTTGCAAGCGTAATGCGCCCGCCTTGTGGCGCGAACTTCACCGCGTTCGACAGCAGGTTCAGGCAAATTTGGCGCATGGCCCGCTCGTCGGCCCAAACGGGTGGCAGATCCTCGTCGAGAAACTCGATCACCTGCTGCTCTTTGCTCTCTGCTCTGAGCTTCAGCATCCGGTGGCAGTCGCGCACGATTTCGGACAACTGAATCGGCTGCTCGTCGAGGTCGTAGCGGCCAGCCTCAATCCGCGACAAATCGAGGATTTCGTTGATCAGCTTAAGGAGGTGGGTGCCGCTCTGGTGGATGTTTCCCGCGTACTCCTTGTAGACGGGGTTCTCCATCGGCCCCATGACCTCGGATTTCATCACCTCCGAGAAGCCAAGGATGGCATTGAGCGGTGTCCGCAGCTCATGGCTCATGGTGGCGAGGAAGCGCGATTTCGCGGCACTGGCGGCTTCCGCC
>QGVC01000533.1 GCA_003242645.1 Pseudomonadota bacterium | reverse complement strand
GCTCATAGCGAAGAGCCATTGAGTGGCGCGTTGGAGTTGCTCGGTGGCTGGGATCACCGCTCAATCCTCAACATTCATCAATCGTCGCCTCTTTGGCAGCCCGGATCGCGATCGAAACGTCCCATCCGATGGACGATCGGCGCGAGTGGTCTCTGGACCCAGCATGGCGCTCTCCAGATCGAGGACAACGTACGTGGCCACTGAGCGCCGACTCCCGGCATTGCCGCTTCCCGGCCTGTCGCCCGACAGCCTCGGCAACTATCTGGCATCGCTCGGGCTTCTGCGCGTGCTGGCCAGAAAGTGGCCGAGCACGCGTATCGCGTGGCGAGACGACGTGCTGCAGGTTGTCGGCGGCCCCAGGAACCTCGACGAGCTGCTTGACGAGCTGGTGCGGGTCGGGAATACGCAGGCCGATCCGGATGTTAGCAAGCGCGAGTGGACGCAGTACGACAACGCGTGGTCTGCCGAGCAAAAGCAGGGCAAGAAGGTCAAAGCGGGCGCGCAGCTTGCCCTCTGGCAAGGAACTGCATCAGAGAGCCAACTTCAGCTGGTCGCCGCTCATGCAGTCCCGCACGCCGCGATAACCGTGAACCCGATCCTGAAGAATTACGGTGGGAAGAGGAACTTTTCGAAGGGATGGAACGAAGCCGCAAACGAACTCGCGACCAGGGAAAGTCGGGCTGACGAAAAGTACGAAACTGAAATCGAGGATGCGAAGAAGGACTTCCAGAAGGCTCTGAAAGCGGCGGACGCCAAGAAGACAGAACCCGCTCGCCAGAAAGCATTGGCGGCGGCAAACGAAAGGTACGAAGCGGCGATCTCTAAGGCCCAAGAGGCAAGGCGCGCCGTGGTCAGCCCACGAGATGACCTTTATGGGCTCTTGCTTGGACGTTCAACGAAACGGGAGCTGACCGGCTTCAACGGCGGATCGTGGTTCAGTGAAGCAGCGAAGGTCTACAACAGCGGCCAGTCACCTGCGCGTAACGGGCAAATCTCTCCGTGGGCTATGGTTCTCGCCTGCGAAGGGCTAGCCTTCCTTGCGGGAGGGGCGTCTAGACGCCTCGGGGCTCGATCTGAGCGCACAGTCGGCGCTTTCCCCTTCATCACCGAGCCCATCGCGGCGAGCGCTGAGAAGGAAGCTGACCGACTTCGTGGCGAGATCTGGACTCCTCTCTGGAGTCGACCAATGTCGCTTGCCGAGGTGAGTACGCTGTTCGCGCGTGGGCGCGCTGAGCTACGCGGGCGCGGCGCAATCAAACCGGCCGAATTCGCGGTCGCAATTCGACGGCGCGGTGTGGATGCTGGCGTAAGTGAATTTCGCCGCTTCGTGTTAGGACATTGGACAAGTCGAAAGACGGTTGAACCAGAAATGAAGGCTCGTTTTCCTCTCGAGACAGGAGAGGACGCGTGCCCGGCCGTGTCGTCGACACTCGAGCAAGTCACCGACCTGATCGAGCACCGAGGCTTTCCACGAGATGGGGAACGCTTCGTGGGCCTTCGCGGACCTATCGAGTCTGCACTTCTCGACGTCGCCGCTCAGCCGAATAGCCCGGAAGCCGGCATCGCCCTACTCGACGCGGTTGTTAGCGCGCTGGATCGCATCGACCGCAACCGCAGCTTCCGCGAGGGCAAGGTTCGCTGGGAGCCGCTACCGCTCGAGTGGCTGCCTTCGCTGTTCGCTGATGAACCTCCGGGCGTCGAGGCGCGGCTCGCTTTGTCGCTGGTTTCCGCCTTTCCCGAGACGCTGCCGTTTGCGTCCTTCCGCTTCGGCGTGGAGTGGACCCGCGAACAAGACGGCAGATACGAGTACGACTGGACGACGGAGCCGAGATGGTTCGAACACTCCGAGGCCCCTCCCGCCCGTTGGGTATGGAGACCCGGGGAGCTCGCGCGTGTTCTCGACGCAGTACTGTCGCGTCGACTCCTTGAAGAAGCCAGGCTGGACAAGACCAACACTGAACGCCCGCGAGGCCGTGCGCCGTTTCCTGCAACGACTTTGGATATTCGGCACTGGCTCGCCGGAGATCTCGACGAATCCCTGCTCTGGTCTTGGTTATCAAGACTCGCGCTCTTTGACTGGAGAAGCGTTCCGCAAGCGGTTCGAGCGCTCGCGCCAAGACAGGACAGCTCGCCTCGGGCCGATGGTGAACTGGCCTTACTCGGTCTCCTCCAACCGCTCATCGACCGGCGCCCTTTGGTCATTCGAGAACTCTCTTCGAACGACCTGCTCTCGGAGGAAACGGGCGCTCGAACGACGGAGGCTGCGCGCGCGCTCGTCACGCTGATCCGCGCTGGTAGCCTCGACGTCGCGTACAGACTCGCGAGCAGTCGCTATGCGATGGCGGGCGCGCGACTCGCGACGCTCAACGCGCCATTCGCCACGCACGACCCCGACCGCCTCGCCGCGGCTCTGCTGTTCCCCATCA
>QGVC01000532.1 GCA_003242645.1 Pseudomonadota bacterium | reverse complement strand
CCGAATTTGCCGCACCCCGACGTGCGGTGAATGAAAGCAATCTTCGCAAAGAAACCCTGGCTGCCATGGACAGGACTGAGATCGAAACCCTCGACTCGGGGTTCAATCAGGAAGTTAAAGACCTTCGAAACCGCGGATGGGTTATTGCGGAATATCAGCGGCTCGTAGACGCGCTCGGGCAGACCGGCAACTTCGCTTCGGCGTCCGAGATCCTAGACGCTGCGAATCGTATCTTCGAGGGCCGTTACATGGTGATCGGCAACGTGGCTCTGCCGCGTTCGGCCGATACGCCGCACGACGCCGCCGAGGCTTGGGAGTGGTTCCACGACGAGTGGCTCCAGAAGGAGCTGGACGCCGCCGGTGTGGCGCTCGATGCCTCCGACGTGGAGCTGCGGCCTGACCAGAGGACGAGCCGCGACCGCGCGACGTTCGCTCTCTACTACCGGGACAGCTATGAGCTTGTCCCTGGCTTGGCGGATCGTCGCTTCACCCTCGATGCCATCGCGCGGCAGTACCGTGCTGAGAAGGTGGCGAAGGCGAACGCCAACCGTGCGGCGGCTGCCAAGATTGCCAACCAGCCGCTGCCGGAGATCCCGCCCTCCGAGTGGCGGAAGCCAATCAACAGACGTTAAGGAGACCCAATGCCCGAGACGTTCCAGTCTCTCTCGATTCCTGTCGGCGATGTAACCGACCGGACCGCGCCACTGCCGTCCATCGCGCGGCAGGCCGCAATCGAGAACGCGCAGAAGAAGCGCGGCGTGGAGTTTCGGGACATCAAGGCCATCATCGACCAGGACTTCCTGCACTCGAACATCGGCCGCTTCTTCGATGACCTCGGCGAGCAATTCGACGGCGACTTCAACATGCCGACCCCGGACTCACCGGAAGGCAAGGAGTTCTGGAAGGACATCGACCCCGCCGACATCGACCTCTTCCTGCACGCGCGTAATCGTGGACACTTCGAGCGCCTGAAGGAACGCTACTTGCGGCAAAAGGCCATCGAGGAGCAGCTCGCGGAAACTGGCTGGCTTGGCGCCACTGTTCGCATTGGCGCCAACCTGCTAGATCCCGTCGGCGTCGCTGTATCCCTCGCCAGCGGTCCTGCGGGTTGGCTCTCGAAAGGCTCGCGGCTCCGCGCGTTTCTGCGCGCAGGCACGCTCGGCGCTGCCACCAATGCCGCTCTCGAAGCGGCGGCCCTGCCCGGCTCGATGGTCCGTGACTCGACGGACGTTCTTCTGTCTGCCCTTTTTGGCTTCGGCATGGGCGGCGTGTCTGGCATCTTGATCCGAAACGCGGAGCGTGCTCGCCTTGGCGCGGCTCTCTCCCGGCTCGAACGGCGTGTCGTTGCCGAAGAGCTTGTCGAAGAGGCCGCCAAGCGCGGTAAGGTCTTGTCTATCGAAGAGGCGGAGAAGGCTGTAGACGCCGTCCGCCGCGGTAGACCGAAAGACGCCGCGTCTAAGCCTAGAGCTCCGTCTACGGAACCGTCTCCGTCGGCGGCCGAGCCTCCGCGTCCGCGTCTCGTAGACACCGGTATCTCTACATCCGTCGCCCGCGGCATCTCCCGGTTCGCTCGCGTGTACCTGCCTGAAGGCGATGCCGCGCGTGTCGAGGCGCTCGTCGCCAAACGCCAGCTCACCAAGGACGAAGCAGGCGAGTTGCTGAAGCTAGTCAAAGACACGCTTGACATGGACCTCATTGCGGTCGAGCAGGGTGTGAGCGACACCATTCCGCCGGGCCTTGTCAAGCGCATGCAGCGCGCCGTCAAAGACATCGAGGACGGAATCAGCAAGGTCGAGGTGCTTGGCGACGACGTTCCGTCTCCGGACTTCCGCCGCGACTCTGTCGGTGCCATGCGCGCCACCGAGGCGAAGCCAGTCTCTGACACCGAATGGCTTGAGGAGATCGCGAAGCCTGTCGGCATGACTGCCAAGGAGCTTGCCGACTTCGTCGGTTTCGGCGGCTTCAACATTCGGTACGACTACGCGTCCGTCCTCCGTGGCATCGACGATCCCGAGCTTCGTGGCACCCTCGGTCTGCTCGTAGACGACCCTGTCGGCTCCATAGACGGCTCTGTGTCTCCCATCGGTGCGACAGCCGAGGCGTCTCGTCTCAGCAAGCTCTGGCGCGCTCGCGTCATCGACGTGATGGACCGGCAGTTCGTCGCTTGGCTGAAGGCGCAGGGCATCGACAGCATGCGAACCCGGTTGTCCCCGACGCTGAATGATCAGTTCGCCACCGAGGTTGGTCGTGTCCTGTCGAACATTCCCGGTAACTACTCGGCCCAGGCCCTTGAGGCTGCTGCCGCCATCCGGAAAGTGCTGGACGAGATCGGCGACGAGTTGGTCCGCTTCGGGATCATGTCCGAGAAGTTGGACAACTACTTCCCGCGCAGGATCAACCACGAGGCCATCGAGGACGCGAACCTCCG
>QGVC01000531.1 GCA_003242645.1 Pseudomonadota bacterium | reverse complement strand
GTCTCGGCCAGTGCCAGCACGATGGTGGACTTGCCGACACCCCCCTTCGTGTTCATGACGGCAACTGTGTTTCTCATCGTACCCCCGGCGGCCTGCAGATGACGCTGGCGCAATTGGCTCCATATGACCAACCCGGATCTTCCCAATGAAGTGATGCCACGATGCGGCAGCATTAGGAAGGGCTCCTTCTGGCGGCCCTCTTCTTGTTGGAGTGATTATTCTTCTCGGCTGGCTGCTTCACGGGTTGCCGCGCCATGTAGTGATACTCCCGGTTCGGCCGCATATCGGTGGCGGCCGCGATCCGGTTCGACATGTTGAAGAAGCCCGTGATCGCCGCGATGTCCCAGATCTCCCGGTCGCTGAACCCGGCATCGCGCAAAGCCTGCCGGTCCGCTTCCTCGATCTTGTCCGGATGCTCCGTGAGCTTGACTGCAAAATCGAGCATCGCCTTCTGCCGCCGATCGAGCCGGGCAGCGCGATAGTTCTGCGCAATCAGCTCGCCGAGCTCGGGATCGTTGGCCCGCTGGCGGACAGCGGCCCCGTGGGCGGTCAGGCAGTAGTGGCAGTGGTTCACTGAGCTGACCACCACGGCGATCATCTCCCGCTCCAGCTTGGTCAATCCGCTGTCGCCAAGCATCAAGTCGTCGACCATGTCGATGAAGGCCTTGAGCTTGGTGTTGTCGAACGCGTAGGCGCGCAACACATTAGGGACAAAGCCGAGCTTTTCCTTGCACTTGGCGAAGTACGCCGCGATCTCCGGGGTCGGGGTCGCGTCTGGTCCGAGGTCGAGCGCAGTGACAGGTTCGTCGGTGCGTTTCTGCATGGCTGATCCTCCTCGTCCCGGAACCCCGATACCGTAACCCCGCCGCGCGGCTGTGTCATTCAGGCAGGGAATGCCCGGCGTGTTATGGTCCGGGGACCGGCAGTTGGGTTACCCGAGCACCTAAAGCTCGTCAGCGGAGTTATTCGTCGAAATGGCACTGGAAGCGGCGCGAGCCGAAGGAGCTTTGCTCAAGCGGATTGAGCCACACCTCGACGCAACGGACGATCTCAAGGTCTATTGCAGCCTCCTGTTCGCGGGAGAGACCGACGGGCTCGAGCAATACAGGGCCGAGGCGCTCGCGGAGCTTGCTCAGTCGAGCTTCGCCTTCGCCAGCACCAAGCCCCACGGCAGACACAGCATCCGCTGGCAGTCGGTCGAGCTCGCAGCAGCATCGGGCCGGCGACCAGTTACCGTCGTTGAGATCATCAACGACGATATGCCGTTTCTGGTCGACAGCATCGTCAACGAGCTGCAAGCGCGCGGGCTTTCGGCGGAACTGGTTCTCCACCCAATTCTCAAGGTCCAGCGCTCCAGCAGGGGCGAGTTCGAGGCCATCCTTGGTCCTGGAGACCGGAATTGGGCCGACGGCACACAAGAGAGCTGGATTACCCTGTTGCTGGACAGGATGACCTCGGAAGCGGCTGACGATCTGATCTCGTCGCTTTCGGAGGTGCTGAAAGACGTCCGTATCGCGGTTACCGACTGGCATTCGATGACGGCGCGCTTCGAGCGAGCGGCGCAGGCTCTCGAGGCCTCTCCGCCGCCCATCGCGCCTGGCCTTGTGTCGGAGACACTCGCGTTCTGCCGTTGGCTGCTCGACGGCCAGTTCACATTCCTCGGCCTGCGCGAGTACCGGCTGGTCGGCAATGATGAGACGGGCGATCTGGTCCCGATCCCCGAGACCGGGCTCGGCGTGCTCAGGAATCCAAAGCTGCACGTGCTCAGCGGGCGCGGCGAACCGCTGGAGATGACGCCCGACATGCGCAGCCACTTCTTCGCGCCGCACCCGCTCGTCATCTCCAAGTCCAGCATCATGTCCCGTGTCCACCGCCGGGTCTTCATGGATTACGTGGGGCTCAAGACGTACAAGGAGGACGGGTCCCTCGCCGGCGAGCTGCGGTTGGTCGGTCTCTTCACCTCCCAGGCCTATACGCAGCCGCCGCAGCAAATTCCTTTCCTGCGCCACAAGGTCGAGACGGTCATGGCCCGGTCGGAGTTTGCGCCGGGCAGCCATGCCGCGAAGGCGCTCGCCAACGTGCTGGCGACCTTCCCGCGCGACGAGCTGTTCCAAATCGACGAGCAGCTCCTGTTGAATTGGTCGCGCGAGATCGTCAATCTCGATCTGCGACCACGGGTCAAAGTTTTCGCGCGATTCGAACGGTTCGAGCGGTTCGTTTCGGTCCTGGTTTACATCCCGCGCGACCGCTTCTCCACGACCGTCCGTGAACGGATCGGCGATATCCTCGCGGAGGTTTACGGCGGCCACGTCAGAGATTTCACGCCTTTCTTCCCCGAAGGACCGCTCGTGCGCGTCCACTACATCATCAGCCGGCCCAAAGAGACGCGTCCGCGATCCGGGGGGAAAAGATGGAAACGCAAAATAATGAGGG
>QGVC01000114.1 GCA_003242645.1 Pseudomonadota bacterium | reverse complement strand
CATCGTTGACAGGCGACTCAAAAAGGAGGTCGCTCAGATGCGGAAATGGATTTTTGCTGTACTGGCCGTCGCCGGCACGGCGCTGATTGCGACGCCCAGCGCGATGGCGCAAAGCGAATGGGGCACCGAAGAAGATGACCAGATTTGGGATGAGTTCGGTGAGCCCGAGTACTTCAGTCCGCCGATGGGAACACAGCTCTATGGGTATCGCACCCTTGGCGTTGTGACACCGCCTGGCGTGACACCGCAGACTCGGGTCTATCGTTACTCAGCCCCAGCTCCGGCTCCAGCCCCAGGTCTCTCCTACTTCAGTCCGCCACGAACGGCACCAGGAGGGACGGTCGAGACTGAAGTGCAGGTCGGCCCGGGACCGGGAGAATGCGGCACCAACTTCTACTGGTCTGAAGCTGCTGGGCGGTGCGTCGACGCCCGCATGAGGTAACGAGTGCTGCAGTAAGAAGCCACGCTGGGTGGTCCAGGGTGTGGCCCACCCGGCAGCTCTGCTGGTCAGCGGGTGCTCAGCTGAAGGCCAGCATGAGCCAGAGCATGCCACCGAGAACACCGACGACAACGAGTGTCGTGACCACCAATGGTACGGCGCGCATGCGCGGCTGAGGGCGGCGGGGGCGCCGCGAGCGGACTCGCATCGCGAACCGCGCGGCGCCAATTGCTGTGCGCGTGCTTCTCGCCGACGGGGCCGTCTCGTTCATGCAGATCCCCCCTTCCGGCTATTACCAAGTTCCCGTGTTCGGCATGGACGCCCAGGGCTCCTGCTTCGGCAGGGCCTCGCCCTTCTGCAGAAGCTCGATGGAGATGCCGTCGGGTGAGCGGATGAACGCCATTCGACCATCCCTTGGTGGCCGGTTGATGGTTATGCCGGCTTTCATCAAGCGGTCGCAGGTCTCGTAAATGTTGTCGACCTCATAGGCCAGATGGCCGAAATTGCGGCCCGACCCATACTCCTCTGGATCCCAGTTGTACGTAAGCTCGAGGAGCGGCGCACGCTCCGACTCGGCTCGTGCCTTGTCGCCCGGAGCTGCAAGGAAGATGAGCGTGTAACGCCCGGCCTCGTTCTCGACGCGCCGTACCTCCTCCAGGCCCAGCTTGTTGCAGTAAAAGTCGAGGCTCTGCTCGATGTTGCTAATTCGCACCATAGTGTGAAGATAACGCATGCCGCCTCCGACCTAGGTTCAAGCCCACCTACGTGAGATACGCACCCGAGAAGGCTGACACAAGCCTGAACCTTCAACGCTTTCGCCGATGTCAATAGGGGACCAGGAGCGAGCGGGCGCTCGAAAGTTGCATCTCCTGGGGATCGTCAGTGGACGGCAGGTGCATGCCTCCACCCCTCATGAGCGGAACACCCTGTCCGCACTCGCGAATCGGAACGAATCAGTTGCGCTGATTCGCACGTCCAAAGTCATGAACAACTCATTCGAGTGTCGCGCCGGCTCGGAGCACCCACAGGGAAAACGCTTGGATTTTCGTCCTTTCACGAACGAAGAAATATAAGTCAAATCATGTAGATATGCGCGTGCATTCGCGTGATGTATGCGCATTTCATCCCCTGATATCCCCTAACGGATGGTAAATTCGCTGTGGCTCTGGGTGGCGGCGATGTTACATTTCGGCTCGCTTGCAGTGACGAGTCGGCGGAGAGGGCCTCTGACGCGATTTCGGTCCAGCAGGCGAGACAGTAGAACGTAAACCCAAGTAGCGGGGTGTGCTAATGGGGGACACAAAAAGACCTCCCGAACATCCGGAGTCGATGCGGCCGGCACTCGAAAGCAGCGGCGCTCTCGATCAGGCCAGGTCTCTGGATGAAATCGGCGGTCTCGACGTATTCGAGATCGCTGGCTCGATAAAATGGTTCGATGCCTCCAAAGGGTATGGCTTCATCGTTCCGGACAACGGCTATCCGGACGTGCTCTTGCACGTGACCTGCCTGAGGGCTGGCGGATATCAGACGGCGTATGAGGGGGCCCGGGTGCACTGCCAGGTGCTGCGCCGTCCTAAAGGCCTGCAGGCGTTCCGCATCCTCAGCATGGATGAGAGCACGGCCATCCATCCCTCCCAGCTCCCGCAACGAACCCATGTTGTGGTACAACCGGAGAGCGATTGGGAGCGGGCGATGGTGAAGTGGTTCAACCGCGTCCGCGGGTTCGGTTTCCTGACACGCGGGGAGGGAACACCTGACATCTTCGTCCACATGGAGACGCTGCGCCGGTTCGGCTTCACCGAGCTCCGTCCGGGGCAGATCGTGCAGGTACGCTGGGGTCATGGCGCTAAAGGCTGCATGGCTGCAGAGCTTCGGCCGGATGGACCTCCCTCGGGCTTGCCGTCGCAGCACTGAGGGGTTGCAAATACCAGCGTTGTCCGCCATTGCGAACAGGGCCGCCTTCCGGGCGGTCCTGCTCTGTTTTGTTTTTGCGGTGGCTGCAATGCTGGTCGTCGTTCCGCCTCTCGACGCAAAGATGCGCCGAGACACTCTGGTGCTCGTGACGGCGACTGGCGAGCATAAGATCGAGATCGAGGTCGCCGAGACTCCGCAGGAGAAGGCCATCGGCCTGATGTTCCGGCCGAATGTTCCGCCGAACACCGGCATGCTGTTTCCTTATGAGACGGCGCAAGAAATAACGATGTGGATGCGCAACACGTACGTCTCGCTCGACATGGTGTTCATACGAGCGGACGGAACGGTGCACCGCATCGAGGAGAGGACTGAGCCGTTCTCGGAGCGAACCATCCCTTCACAGGGCCCCGTCACCGCGGTGCTCGAATTAGCCGCCGGGGAGGCAGCGCGTCTTGGCTTGAAGCCGGGCGACCGCGTGATCCACCCTCATTTCGGAAACGCAAGCCGTTAGCAGGGGCAGTCCTCAGATCGCTTTCACGCGGCTCAGGAGGACGCGAGCCGGAAGCCCCATCCCCAAACCGCCAGATAGGCCACGAGGCCAATAATCGCCGACAGGCGTCCGTCTGCCTCGTTGCTGTGCGCGATCCCAAAGAGCAAGGCGAGAACGGCGAGCACCCCCGCTCCGACAAGGATGATGGCATACGCCAACTGGAAGGCTGACCCGGGGGATTCACTCGCTCTTATGGCAGTCGCTTCACGGGAGGTCATTTCGAGATCTCCGGCTCCAGGTGAATTCCGCGGCTTCACCGGCGGCCGTGAACGGTGCGCGACGTAGCCCTGCTCACGGTTAAGCGACTATATCCGATTATCCTAATGCAGATAAGACGCCGGCTCTGCCGCTGGAGTGCGTCGGTGGAACTTGCCTGGAGCGGCATCGGTTCCCGCTTCGCCATCCACGAGCCTCACTCAACGGAGCTGGGCCGGTATGCTCGAATGGGCCTTCATCTTTCTCATCATTGCCCTAGTCGCGGGGGCGTTGGGCTTTACCGGGCTAGCGCGAGGCGCAGCCAGCATCGCGATCATTCTCTTTTGGGTGTTTCTCGCGATTTTCGTCGTCCTGCTCATCCTTGCGCTGCTCGGTGTGGCAGCGGTCGGGGAGCTGGAGAATGCCGGCTACTGGGCTGTCTTGGGCGCCTCGCGGGAGCGGGTTTTCTTCGGTCGCTTAGTGGTGGACAGAAGCACGGCTGCCGACGTGGTCAAAGCTGCTAACACCGCAAGGACGAAAGCCCAGACCAAACCGATGGTTTCAACAGTCACCGCAACCACGAAGAAGAACGCCACAAACGACGTGAGCGAGATCGCCACGCCTCGGGCGAGCTGGGCAAGAGCGACCCAGCCCCACTGGGAATGCGTAAAGACGCCAATGACTGAAAATATGACCGGATAGCCGGCGACAATCCCGCTGAGCTCGGGCCCGAGGACCTCGGCTGACACTGTGATGATCGTTACGAGGATGGCGGTGGCGACCATGCGCATCGGTATGTCCCACCAGGGGAGAAATCGCAGGCCGCCGGGATCAACCACCTTCGGAACGATGAAGTAAGCCGATACGAGACTTCCCACTCCGCAAACCGCTGCGAGCCACGCGGAGAAGTCATTGCCGCTGATGAAGTAGCAGGTAATGGCGTAGGCGATACTGCCGGCCACAAGGCTCATCGGCCAGGATGCAGCACGGGCCGTGTAGACGTACGCCACGATGTAAGCAGCTATTCCGATCGCCCCGATGAGGACACCTACCGACGTGCGCGCAGCATAAGCTTCGCCATAATCCAGCCCGAGGAAAAACAGGATGGGCGCTGTCATCCACGGCAAGCCGATGAGCAGCCCACCCCACGTTGGCCCCCACCAGCGTGCGACGAGGCTCATCATCGCGACGAGCACTGGAGTAATCGTCACTTTGAAAAGGAATAGCATCAGCGGGCTCGAGTTAGTTGTCACGGCATCCGGGTAACCACCCGATGGCAAAGGCGGCAGTCATAACACGCTCAACGACTTTCGTCGCCTTGGGAAGATCCGATGCACGGACCCAGACTTTGGCGAAGACTTCAAGGTCGTGAGCCTAACCGGCGCACCGCCGGCTGACATTCCCTTTCGGCAGCATGGCAGCTAGGCGCCAATGCTAGGGCGAGGTTTAGCAAATCAGGCTCAGGGCTACTGTGGCTCTTGTGCAAGCGCGCGCCCGATCTTCTCGAACATATAGTTCCATTTGGCCCGCTGCACCGCGACCAAGCCCTCCATCGCCTCCTTGACCTGGTCAAGCAACTTGCAGTCTGGCTTGACTGCCGTTGACCCCTCCTCGCCAAGGCTGCTGATGCGGGCGAGATAATCGGCCGTTTCCTGATTGTACTTGGCGATTTGCTCGTCGCGGACGTACGGCAGCGCTTCTCTCATAAAGGTGTCGTGGTCCCAGCCGTTCTTCTCCTTGAGCTGGCGCAGGTATTCTTGAAATTGGGGCTTGTGCTTGGCATTGAGCTCGTTCAGCGCCGCAGCGGCATTGTCGACGACGGCTTCGAAATCGGCCCGAGTGCAAGTTTCTTGCGCGTCTGCGACCGTGCTGATGGAGGCCGCCATCAGGATCATTGCAACCGAACGCCACATTGGCTGATCGTTCCCGCCGTCCGCGTGCAGCCTACCCATGGCCCACCCTCCAGCGAAGCGCAAGTATTTCCTCAGCACGCGGCCGCAATGACCTTAAGCGAGCCAGTCTTCACCTAGCTAAAAGCTGGCCCGAACCTGTTCGACCGCGGAAAACCTTTGGGTGCAATCTTTCCGGCTTGGGCCCGCTGGCCGACCCACTCGCTGAGCTCCTTCATGCTGAGCGTGTAGGTGCGTCCAGCCGCATCCTGCCAAGTGAGCCCGGCTTCCTTGCTGAAAACGCGCGCATCCGCGAGCTTGCCGCCTTTGATCCGCTGCAGGATCACGCCCTTGCCCCGGACCATCTCGTTAACCTCTTCGAGCGGGAACACGAGCATCTTGCGGTTGTCGCCCAGGGTCGCGACCATATCGCCTTCGGCCGGGACGCATACCTTGGCCTCGTCCGGCTCGCTGACGTTGAGCACTTGCCGGCCCTTGCGGGTGTACGCCACGACCTCGTCCTCCGGCACGATGAACCCGTGCCCGCTGGTGGCGGCGACAAGCAGCTTGCGCCCTGGCTTGTGCACGAACAGCTCAATGACGTCGTGGCTTTCGTCGAGGTCGATCATCAGGCGGATCGGCTCGCCGTGACCGCGGCCTCCCGGCAGCTCGTTGCCCGAGAGCGTGAAGAACCTGCCGTTGGTCGCGAAAACGAGCAGCTTGTCGGTCGTGAAAGCTTTCACCGCGCGCTTCAGCCGATCACCCTGCTTGAAGTCGAGCTTCGAGACATCGTCGAGATGCCCCTTCATCGCGCGGATCCAGCCCTTCTCGGAGAGAATGACCGTGATCGGCTCCTTCTCGACCATCGCCTGGTCGAGGTCGACCTCGATTTCCGGCGGCTCAGCAAACGACGTGCGGCGGCGGCCAAGCTCGGTTTTCTTCGAGTAGCGCTCGCGGGTCTCGCGCACCTCGTCGGCAATCCGCGCCCACTGCAGATCCTCGGATTTGAGCAGCTGCTGTAGCTCGCGCTTTTCTTTCGAGAGCCGATTGTGCTCGGCTTTGATCTCGATTTCCTCGAGCTTGGACAGCGCCCGCAGCCTGAGGTTCAGGATGGCCTCGGCCTGGACCTCGGTGAGCCCGAACCGGGCAATAAGCTTCGCTTTCGGATCATCCTCGAAACGGATGATACGGATCACCTCATCGATGTTGAGGTAGGCGATCAGATAGCCATCGAGGACTTCCAGCCGGTGCTCGATCTTCCGCAGCCGGAATTGCGAGCGCCGGATCAGCACCTCCTTGCGGTGATCCAGCCACTGCCGCAGCACGTCCCGCAACGACAGGACGTTCGGGATCTGGCCGTGCGACAGCACGTTCATGTTGAGGCCGAAGCGGATCTCGAGCTCGGTCAGCCGGAACAGGCTTTCCATCATCAAAACGGGGTCGACGCTCCGGCTCTTCGGCTCGATGACGAGGCGCACCTCCTCTGTCGACTCGTCGCGGACGTCGCCCACCAGCGGCAGCTTACGCTCCTGCAGCAGCTCGGCGATCCTTTCGACGAGCTTGGACTTCGGCACCTGATAGGGGATCTCCGTGATCACGACCTGGTAGGTGCCGCGGCCGGTATCCTCACGATGCCATTTCGCGCGCAGGCGGAAGCTGCCGCGACCGGTCTTATAGGCCTCGATGATGGATTCGCGCGGCTCGACAAGCACGCCGCCCGTCGGGAAGTCCGGCCCCGGAATGAACTCGACCAGCTTTTCGATCGAGGCGTTCGGGTGCTTGATAAGGTGCAGGAGCGCGTTGCACAGCTCCTCCACGTTATGCGGCGGGATGTTGGTCGCCATGCCCACCGCGATGCCCGACGAGCCGTTGGCGAGCACGTTTGGGAAGTTCGCGGGTAGAACAACCGGCTCTTTGTCCTCGCCGTTGAAGGTCGGACGGAAGTCGACCGTCTCTTCGTCGATCCCTTCGAGGAGCCGGAGGGCAGTCTCGGAAAGCCGCGCCTCCGTGTAGCGATAGGCGGCGGCGTTATCCCCGTCGATGCTGCCAAAGTTCCCCTGGCCTTCGATCAGGGGGTACCGCTGAGCGAAGTCCTGCGCGAGGCGCACCAGCGCGTCGTAGACGGCCTGATCGCCGTGGGGGTGATACTTACCGATGACGTCGCCGACGACGCGGGCGCACTTCTTGAAAGCGGCGTCCGGGTTGAGCCCAAGCTCGCGCATCGCGTAGAGGATGCGCCGGTGTACGGGCTTCAGGCCGTCGCGCACATCCGGGAGCGCGCGGCCCATGATGGTGGACAGCGCGTAGGAGAGGTAGCGCTCTTCGAGCGCGTCCTTGAGGTTTATAGGCTCGATTTGGCCGGGCCCGGGCAGAATCGGTTTGCTTGTCATGTACGGTGACTAACTGAGCACCGCCTGGCTCTCAAGTGCCGTGCGGCAACACTGGTGTGGCATCGCCGCACAGAAAAGGCGGGCGGACTGTTTCAAATAGATTTGTTGGCTTACACGTAGGACGTGTTCACGTCATATTCATGTGGCAGGCGGTAAGTCGCCACAGCGGGGATTCTATCCACACTGGCCGTTGCCGCCTGCCTTAGAGCTCGGTTCAGGTCGTGCGCGGCCATCTCGAGATGGTGATGACCATGTTCAGGAAACTTGCTCATCCGTTCATGGCACTGACACTGGCCTTTGCCCTTGCGGCCGCGGCGGCGCAACCTGCAGAGGCTGGCCGTGGTGGTCGCGCCGCTGCCTTCATCGGCGGCACACTGCTGGGGCTCGGCATCGCCGGCGCCATTGCGCACGCGCACGGGCACGGGCACGTGTACTATGACGACTATCCCAGCTGCTACAAAGGTCCCCTGCGTTGCAAGTGGGTGAAGGGGCCCTGCTACTACAACAAGTGGGGTGATTACGTCTGCCGCCGTGGCTATGAGCGTTGCTGGCGGCCAACCTATTGCGACTAAGCGCGTTTCCCTCTCCCCTCGATGGCTGGTTAGTGCGCCGCCCGGGCTGGTCCCAGGCGGTGCACGGCCTTGCACCCTCTTTCAGCCCAGCTTGCCGAGGCGCCGCATTGCTCCGAGATGAAGCACGATCGCTGCGGCGTTGGAGACGTTGAGGCTCGCGAGCGGACCCGGTGTCGCGATTCGACACAGACGGTCGCAGGTCTCGCGCGTGAGCTGTCGCAAGCCCTTTCCCTCAGCGCCTAACACCAGCGCAATCCGTCCCGAAAAGGGCTCATCCTCGATGAACCCTGGGCCAGAGCCATCCAGTCCAATTCGGGTACATCCCGCCTCACCGATTTCCGCCAAAGCACGCGCGAGATTCGGGACGAGGGCGATAGGAACGAGCTCCAGTGCGCCGGAGGCGCTCTTGGCGAGCGCGCCACCCAAAGGCGGGCTGTGCCGCCGGGTCATGACGAGCCCTGCAGCACCGAATGCGGCCGCGGACCGCAATATGGCCCCGACGTTTTGAGGGTCCGTCACCTGGTCGAGCACGATGATCGGTCCCGACTCAGTGCGGCCCAGCACGTCGGTCAGCGTGTACTCGGGGAGCGGGTCCGTCTCGAGCAGTGCGCCTTGGTGCACCATCTCGGGACTGAGGAGCTGGTCGAGGTCGCGGGGCCTTACCCGCTCTGCCTTTACGCCGCGCGAAGCGATTGCAGCTGCCAAACGCCGCTCGGCATTTTCAGTGAGGAGCAGCCTGTGAATGGCGCGTGCCGGATTGCGAAGCGCAGCCTCAACGGCATGAACTCCATAGATCAGGACGGGTCCCCCGTGCTTGTCGCCGGCGCCTTTCAGAGAACCCCTGGCATCTTGCGGCCCCAATTCTTACCTCTCTTGTATCTCCTGCGCGATCACGCTATGTCCCGTTGGCGCCGAGCCGAGGGACAACGCCCAGCTTTGCAATTGACATTTGACGCTGTCATTACAATAAGAAGGGCGTTGGCCCTGCTGGTGACGGCGGGGCGATTTCGTTTGTCCATGACCGGGCCCCGGGAGGGGTGCCCGAGTGGCTAAAGGGGACGGACTGTAAATCCGTTGGCTAGCGCCTACGCTGGTTCGAATCCAGCCCCCTCCACCAGCTCGGACGTGGACGTGGTGAACACGGGTGCGGGTGTAGCTCAATGGTAGAGCAGCAGCCTTCCAAGCTGAGTACGGGGGTTCGATTCCCCTCACCCGCTCCAACTCTCACCCACAGCGCGACGGCTACCGAATTGGGCGCCCAGCGGACGCGAACCAAAGTCGCTGATCGGCGATTGTGGTGAGTAACTTAATTGTTTCGAGGCAATGTCCGCGCGGGATCAGGCGCCTCGAACGACACCCGACGCACTGAATTGGATCTTGAGTAAGGGCTTCAGCAGGCAGGCAACCGATGGCCAAGCAGAAATTTGAGCGGACGAAGCCGCACGTGAACGTGGGGACGATAGGGCATGTTGACCACGGGAAGACGACGCTGACGGCGGCTCTGACGAAGGTCTCTGCGGATCAGGGCTGG
>QGVC01000530.1 GCA_003242645.1 Pseudomonadota bacterium | reverse complement strand
TCACTGTCAAGATCGCCATTGAAGGCATAGAACAGCCCGGTGTAGGCCTCGTTCGCGTGCTCAGCGAGCTCGATGCCAGAAACGATGACCAGGGGATAAACGAGATCATCTGCCGGCTCGTAGCTTTTGGCATCCGCCGGCGACGAGTTCGCACCGAACATCACCGCAATCGCCAACGCGGCAGTGCGGCTGGCCCGAATGAGTTTCATGCCAATGCGCGTGATGCCGCTGATCGCGGCGCCGTGATCCGCCCCAGAACACGCGCTGTCGAAGCTTTCCGCGATGGAGCAGAGTGGGTCCTTAGAGTCGCTGACAGGACCAGTGGCGCCGTCGAAACCACTAACCAGCACGCCTGAAGAGATCGTCCGCGTGGCCGAGCAATGGCGCGTGTATTACGAGAAAGTCTTCATAGGAAACGGTCAGTATCTCATCGATCACAGCGCCTACACGTTCGTCATCGATCGAGAAGGGCAATACAGCGGCCTATTTCCTCCCGGAACACCGGCCGAGCGAATGATGCAGGTCGTTGCGCCGCTGCTTCCATGACGATTCAACTTAGCGCTGTTCAGAAACTCGAACAGTTCGGAGGGTCCAGTTCCCAACTGGTGAGAATTTCATCTCGTGCAGCTCGCTACGCCAGGAGACATCCACGCTTGTCCCCACCTCGCAGCCACGTGTACGCGCGAAGAATGGCTTTAAGATTGTTTGCGATAATACTCAATGAGGATCTGTGCGACCTCAGGGCGCGAATACTCAATCGGTGGTGCGATGCCTTTGCTGAGCATTTCCCGCACCGCTGTCCCTGAGAGCAAGATAAAATCTTCTTTCGTGTGATCCGGCGCCTCGCACATCATGACAACGCGATTAAGCTTCTTTGAATAAGCGACGTGATCCGCCTTAAACACTTCGATCTTGAGAGCATCTCTCGGTATCTGATCGAATATTTCCTGAGCCTCGAACGGCCCATAGTAATTTCCCACGCCAGCGTGATCGCGTCCGACGATAAAGTGCGTCGCGCCCATGTTTTGGCGGAAGATGGCATGCAACAGAGCTTCACGCGGTCCGGCGTAAAGCATATCGAAGCCGTAGCCCGAAACCAAAACCGAGTTTGGCGGGAAATAAAGCTCGACCATTTTGCGAATAGCCGCATCTCGAACAGATGCCGGAATATCGTCAGCCTTCAGCTTACCGAGAAGCATGTGAATTACGAGCCCATCCGCCTCGAGACGCTCCATCGCCATACGGCAGAGCTCCTCATGGGCCCGGTGCATTGGATTTCGTGTTTGGAAGGCGACGACCCGTTTCCAACCTCTGCGCGAAATTTCGTTTCGAATCTGGACCGCCGTACGGAACGTTTCCGGGAAGTCTGTTTCGAAATAGCTGAAATTCAGCACCTGGATAGGCCCCGAAAGCGCGACTCTGCCTTGAGACGAGAAGTTGGCAACACCGGGATGAGCCCGATCTGTCGTGCCATACACCAGGACTGTCAGCTCATCGAGTTCGTCGGGTGAGAAGATATCAATGGATTCGACCTGCTGGATGGCCAGAACTGGTGAACCCTCCACGTTCGGGTCTCTGAGCGCGATCCGTTGACCGGGTTTGATGCCGTCCGCCGAGTGTATGAGATTGAGAATAGGTATTGGCCAGAACAAACCATTTGCCATGTACATCGAACGTGCAACCGCCATGGCATCGGACTTACCCATGAACCCGCTCAGAGGAGTGAAGTAGCCGCCCCCGAGCATCACCGCATTTCCCGCTGTCGCAGAGCTGATAACCACCGACTGTAGCGACTCCGCCGCTTTCTTCAGTCGTGCACGCTCTAGTTCGTCCTGGACAAAGAGCGGCTTGAGCTCAGCGGCACCATGCGGCTCGATGAGGGTCGTCATGGGTGTCGTTCCTAGATCTTCACTTTCATTACGAAGTTTGGGGTTGGCTAAACGATAGCTGAGGGCTGACAATCGAGCATTTAGGTCAGCAACTCATGATTGAAGACACCATTTCATGATAGTGCGCGAGGAGTGCGTCGTGGGGAAGGCGAGTGGAATTCTATAGAACGCTCCAGATCTGAAACTTGTTGGGGGGATGAGTGGGAGTCCGCATATCATGAACAGATCAGACGCGGTATGCGCCATGGAGTAGCGGTCAGCCACTTGCTCCTGAACCAGGCCAGGCAAAGCTGACGCAATTTGAGAATTGTGTCGTGCTTAGCAGTTTGAAGACATGCTGTGGTTTGGTTGGCTCAGGTCAAGAAGCTAGCCCGCGAACAAAAAAACCCGCGCAAGATCGCAAGCTTTTTCTGTAATATCAATACAGCGTCTGTGGAATGAAAAGCGCGATCTGCGGCAGCATGTAGATCACCCACACGCTGAACAGCATGATGAAGATATATGGAAGAACTCCCCTCACCACCGCACCAAGCTCTGATTTGGCGACGGCCTGGATGAC
>QGVC01000529.1 GCA_003242645.1 Pseudomonadota bacterium | reverse complement strand
GAATACGCACGTATCGGATCTCCTGATTTCGGGTCAGTGTGCCTTCAACCGTGGTCAGGCCACTCGGATGGTAGCAAGCGGTATTAGGCCGAGGAAATGCGCTCAATGCCAGTGAGGGGGGACCGCTGGCGACGCCGATGTCAATGTCCGGCGCATCAACGCCGCCGCCCTAGGGTGGGTATATCCACCATGAGCTCAAAACTGATCGAGCTGGCACCCATCGCCTTCATGCACTGAAGGAAGAACACGAACGAGAAGGTCCCGCGGGACATCTTGTTTGCGACGGATCGCTCCGTTTCGTAGACGCCCATGGCCTGAAGACGCTTCGCCAAGAGGGAATAGGTCAGGCCGCGACGCACGATTTCGGCCTTGAGAATCCGGCGCGCTTCGTTCTCCCAGTTAATAAAAGTGTGCTGCCGATCCACATTTGCAGGGTATCACTAAGACGCACTTCACAAGATAGAGATCCGTCTAAATGAGAGACTAATCTCATAAATGGGAGGTCCGGCACGAGCCGAGAAAAGTGGTGTCTACACGAGCTCGGAAGTCAGTTGAACGGAGGTACCCACAATGCGCTCGCCGCCACACAGCAGGTTGCTGCCTGTGCCAGCTACGCAGGTCGGTGACCCGTGCGACACGCGTGACACCGTACTCGAGATCGTGTTCCCAGAGGCAGGCAAGGTGCGTGCGCGCACCGTCGTCTCGCGCTCCAAGTCCCGGGAGACGGGAAAGCATCCGAGCTGGAAGACGGGCCGAATGGTGCAGTGGGAATCGCCAGCAGAACGTGACGTGTTCCTGCTCCTCGATGCGGATCCGCAGGTCCGAACGTACTACGAGCAGCCGGTAGCGATTCGGTACACGCTGAATGGCGAGGTCCACACGCACTTTCCAGACGTACTGGTCGAGAAGGCGAGCGCTCGGGAGCTGTGGGAAGTCAAGTACGCGTCTGATGCAGTCGACCCTTTCATGAGAGCGCGGACGACTCTGCTCGAACGTTTGCTGCCGAAATGGGGGTTCACCTATCGCTTGGTGCTGGCAGAAGAACTCGCGCGTCAGCCTCGGCTTTCGAACGTCCGAACGCTGCTGAAGTACGGTCGCAATCCTGTCAGCGAACTCGAGCGAGAACGCCTGCGGCGTCTACTCCTCGTCGCACCGTCCATCCGGTGGGATGCAGCTCTGAACGGTGCTCTCGGCCCTCGGGGCGCCGCGATTGTGTGCCGTCTGACGCTTGAAGGCGTTCTGTCGCTCGATCTTGAGCAGCCCTTGAGACCCGATAGTCAGTTCCGCCTGAGCAGCGCGCGCACAGGAGATTGAAATGGGCGTATTCGCGTTTCAGAAGGACACGGTTTTCACCCTCGACGGCAGAACCTACAAACTCCTGCGGCAGGTCGAGCAAGACATCTGGCAGGCAGAAGAACTGCGCACCGGCCGAGTCCACGAGTTCAGCGACGAGGCCCTGCGTGACCTGTACGCCCATGGAAAGCTGAAGGCGTCAATTGCGGGTGAAACTCCACGTTCATACGCCGCAAAGCCGCCCGTCAACGCCAGCCCTGAAGAATGGGAGCGAGCAAAGATTCGCCGAGCCTACGTCCACGCCATCCTCAATCTCCCGAACACGCGCGCCGTGATCACGCCGATGATCCGGGAAACCTGGCTCAAGCTTCGCAATCCACCAAGACCGCCAAGCGCTTCTACTGTGATCCGGTGGAAGGAAAACTACCTGCGCGCTGGCAAAGATATCCAGGCGCTCATTGAACGACACCAACGGAAAGGCAACTCCAAGCCACGTTATCCGCAGGAAGTGGTACATCTCACGCTCCAGGCGATCGAGGACGTTTACCTCACGGACGAACGCAAAACGCTTGAAGAAACGCTGAACGCAGCGAAAGCGCTCGTCGATCGAGAGAACGAGCTGCGTCCGAAGGGTCTGCAGCTTCCTCGACCGACGCGCAGGCTGCTGAGGCGCCTAGTCGATACGTTTTCCGCATTCGATCGATACGCGGCCCGTCATGGGAGGGACGCAGCGGTGAATCACTTCCGCGCGGTTCTCCGGCGTCGCTTCAAAGGGGTGCCGTTAGAGATCGCGGAAATGGACCACACGCCGTGTGATGTGCTTGTCCTCGATGACCGTACGCTCCTGCCCCTTGGACGTCCTTGGCTGACCGTGTGTCTCGATGTTGGCACGCGGTGCGTACTCGGCATCTACATCAGCTTCGAACCGCCAAGCTACTTCACGGTTGCGCGATGCTTGAAACACGCCATCCTTCCAAAAAACATCCAGGCGGAGTACCCGGCGATCCAAAACAAGTGGGAAGCGTACGGCGTCATGTCGACGCTGCTCGTTGACAACGGGCGCGAGTTCCACAGCCAGAGCCTTGAGAACGCAGCCTTCTCACTCGGGATTGAGCTTCGTAACGGCCCCGAAAAAAACCCCTGGTCAAAACCACAGGT
>QGVC01000528.1 GCA_003242645.1 Pseudomonadota bacterium | reverse complement strand
GTCCTGAGCAGACTTTCTCGTAAACAGTCTACACGCTCTTTCGTAAGTTGCCGTAAGGCATTGTCGTATTGCTATATGGCTTGTTGCTGAGCTTTACGGGAGGTGGCGTTTGGTCAGGCGCTGCTTCCCTGTTTGTGCCGACCCCCGCAGCATGGCGGCCGTCAGTCCCCACCGGCACGATTCACAATTTCTGAACGTTCACTCAGTTGAATCTGAATGATCACCGGTGATCTGAAGACCAGAGTCGAGCGTTTGGATGAACTGCGGCCGTTTACTGGAGGAAATTCGCGCCCAAGGGTCGATGCTGCGGAGCGCAGACTTGAAGTATGCGTTCGCCGGATGTACGAAGTCCCGAAGGAGTCGAAGATGGCGATTCATCCATCGCGGAGCTAACGCCCCAACAGTTCAATGCACGATATCCGCTGGTGGGCGAAGCGGAAGTTCGCGCGCGAGGGTGCCCGGTGTCTTTGAGGCGCGGCGTTGACGTAGTACGCGGAGGGCACAGCCTACGCCGAAGAAGTCAGCCCGTTCCTAGCCGATACAGCCCCAGTGGCGAACTGGTCAATGACAGCGGTAACGCAGACCATGTTGAAGGCCCGTCCGTTGCCTTCGCAACAGCGCACTCAAGACGCTACTGCTGCGCATGATGCGAGTTGCCGCTTGGCGATGTTGGGCGAGTTGCCATACGTCGAGGCACTCGCCGGACGCCGCAGCGCAACTACGACGACTAGATGATGAGCGCCCCTTTGTCCATCTATTCGTTCATTTCCCGCTGAGCAAACAAGGGGATGGATGGAATGCCGCTCTACTTGCGCAATGCGCGGCAGTCAAGGGCACGTTTCAGCCAATGCATGACGTTCTCTTTGATCGACCCGACTTGCTGAAGGCGGCCAACTTGGAAGAACTCGCCCAACACGCGGGGATGGAGGATTTACAGGCGCTGGACGAGTGCATCAAAGCGAAAGCAACCGAGGACGCTGTTAACTCGCATTCTCAAGCTGCCGCTAGCATTGGTGTTCGATCCACACCCAGCTTCTGAATCGCCCCGGGTTTACCGGAGACTCAGTTAGTTGAGTATCGGCTCGGTGGCCTGAGCCTCCTGAGCGCGATAGTACGCCTCCTCATACTCGACCGGCGGGACGTAGCCGATGGGTTCGAGGAGCCGGTGATTGTTGAACCACCAGACCCATTCGAGGGTCGCGAACTCGACATCCTCATGGCTGCGCCAAGGTCCGCGGCGCCGAATCACCTCCGTCTTGAAGAGGCCGATCACCGACTCGGCCAGTGCGTTGTCATAGGAGTCGCCGCGACTGCCGACGGACGGCTCGATGCCGGCCTCAGCAAGCCGCTCCGTGTAGCGAATCGAGAGATAGTGCGTGCCGCGATCGCTATGGTGTACGAGCCGCTCCTGTCGTGCGTCTTCCCGCTCGCAGATCGCCTGCTCCAAGGCGTCCAGGGCGAGGTCACTCTTCAGCGAACTGGACACGCGCCAGCCGACGATCCGGCGCGAGTACACATCGATCACGAATGCCACGTACACGAAGCCGCGCCACGTTGCGACGTACGTCAGGTCCGAGACCCACAACTGGTTCGGCCGCTCAGCCGTGAAGTTGCGTTCGACCAGGTCCAGCGGCCGCGCCGCAGCGCCATCGGGGATCGTCGTCAGCTTGAAGCGGCGACCGCGGACGGCGCCTGTCAGCCCCAGCTGCAGCATCAGTCGCTCTACCCTGCAGCGTCCGACCCGGATGCCCTCCCGGTTCAGCTGCTTCCAGACCTTCTTCGCACCGTAGACCTGCTGGTTCTGGTGCCAGACTCGCATGATCTCGATACAGAGCTGCTCGTCGCGCTGCGCGCGCGCCGAGCGTCGCTCCGGCTCTCTCTGCTTCTGCTTCTGTGCGTAGTAGGTCGACGGAGCGATCGGCAGTACATCGCAGATCGGCTCGACTCCGTGCTCCTCACGGTGCTCGTCGATGAACGACACCATCACTTCGCTCGGCGGTCGAGCTCCGCCTGTGCGAAATACGCAGACGCCTTGCGGAGGATCTCGTTGGCCCGCCGCAGCTCACGGTTTTCGCGCTCGAGCTCCTTGAGCCGCTCACGCTCCTGGCTCGTCAGACCCGGCCGCTGCCCCGCATCCCTCTGGCGCCGCCGAATCCAGCCGCGCAGCGTCTCGGCCGAACAGCCGATCTTCTGTGCGACCGACTGGATCGCCGCCCATTCCGATTCATACTCGTGCGCGTGCTCGCCGACCAGCCGAACCGCCCGCTCCCGCACCTCCGCCGAGTACTGCTTTGCTCTTGCCATGGCTCCAATTTCTCAAGGGTTGGAGCCTCCGGCAAACTCGGGGCGATTCACCCCCAGGTAATCGTACCGACCCGATGCAGGAAGGTCATCGACGAAGACGAGCTCCAGTGCCTCGCGCCGGGGAACCTCAATGTGTTCAGCAGTGCGC
>QGVC01000113.1 GCA_003242645.1 Pseudomonadota bacterium | reverse complement strand
GCGAAAATGGTGAAGCCCAGCATATCCGGCCAGAGCTGATGCATGATCCGCTGCACCATCATCGCTGGCAGGCTCGCAAAAAACGGCAGCAGAATGAGGAAGACAAACGACATCAGCGTCTTGCGCACGGCGCTGGCTTGGTAGACGCGGCGGCCGACCCCACCTGTGGGAGCGGTCTGCGGCTGTATGCTGCTCTTCGGTGTCTCGCCGGAGCCTTCGGCCTTATCCTTATCAGTTGCAGGAGGGACAGCTGCAGCTGTCTCAGTTGGCTTAGATTCGGGAGCTACCACGCTGGTGGAGGCAGCCGCGGGCGCGGTAACCGGCTCCTGTGGGGCAGCATCGTTCGGTTGTATATCGGCAGTGGTGGCGGCTTCGCTTCTGGAGCTTGGAGAGGGAGCCGATACTTCTCCACCCTCTTTCCGATCGTCGACCATGACCCCCTCCCATTAGACGCCGGACACAAGCAAAGCCTGGCATAATCGGCTTGCGTGCTGAGCCGCTGCCGCCTGGAGATTACTATATCCTTCCCCGCACGCGTGCGCATTCTCGAAGGGCACACTTCTGTGCGCACGCAAGTTTGTTTCCGTTCGCGTCCTACTGCTGTGCCGACTGCCCTCTCACGGCCCGGACCGGGACTGGCACTTTCAACGGCGCTTCGGCCGAGATTTCGCTTGGAGGGCTTGCCTCCAGCACCGTACGGCACTGCTTCGGAAGCTCAGCTAATGTCAGGGGCGGTTTCGGCTTGGACGGCTCGGCCGGTTTCGGCGGTGCCGCGATCAGAGCCAGCCAGTCATTCAGCTCTTTCCCGCAGCCATCACCCGGAGGGGGCGCAGGTTGGTTCTGGCACGATGCGCTATCAGATGGGCATCGCAATCGGATGTGAAAATGATAGTGATGTCCCCAATAGGGGCGGACTTTACGCAACCAGCTCCGGTCCGAGCCAACCTTGCTGGCGCCCTCACAGAGCGCCTTTTTTATCGCTGGATGCACGAAAATACGGTCCACCTCAGGGTAGGACGCCGCCCGCTTTACCAAACGGACGTGGGCATCCGTCCAGATCTTCGGATCGACGGACAGCTTGTCCGGACCCAGCATGGAGATGGCCGACAGCTCCTCTCGCTCCTTTTCGGTCAATCGCCGGTCGGGCATGGGCAGAAACCAGATGTCTGCATCGAGCCCCACCTGATGGCTCGCGTGGCCTGTCAGCATGGGGCCGCCGCGCGGCTGTGACATGTCGCCGACCAGCAGCCCTGGCCAGCCATCGTACCGTTGTGCTTCCGTGGCCAGACGCTCGATCAGCGCGACAAGTCTTGGATGCCCCCAGTTGCGATTACGGGAGAGGCGCATCGCCTGCCACGCAGGACCGTCGATCGGCAGCGCCTGAGCGCCGGCAAGGCAACCGCGGGCATAGAAGCCGATTGCCTCGGGCTGAAGGGCGGCCGGCGTGCTGGCTTTACCGAACAGCTCCTTGGCAGGAGTCGACGCATTCTGCGCACCCGATGGTGGCGCAACAGTCATCGCCAAGATGAGGCCCAAGAGTACGGCGACGGCGCGCATTTAAGATCCCGAATTGGAGCAGATGTTTCCTGCTTCCGACGCGTTGAAGTTTGAATGAGGTGAAGATGTGTTCACCTATGTGCAAGAAGGATAGCTTTGCACCCCCACCCAAGCAATGCGAATGACTGAATTTCTTGACACAGGACCTGCGGATTCTCCGGCGCGTCTCCTTCTGGCCCATGGGGCAGGCGGACCAATGACAACCCCATTCCTGGAGACGATAGCAGATCTGCTCGCCGCCCGCGGCGTTGCCGTCACCCGCTTCGAGTTCGGCTACATGGCAGCTCGGCGCGCCGGTGGCAAGCGAAAGCCGCCGCCGAAGGCGGAAACCCTCGTTCCAGAGTATCGCGCAGCGGTCGAGCAGATCAGTGCCAAGATGAAAAACGGTCAGGTCCTCGTCATTGGCGGGAAGTCCATGGGCGGACGCGTGGCCAGCCTGTTGGCGGACGAGTTGCTGGCTGAAGGGCGCATCGCGGGCTTGGTGTGTCTCGGCTATCCCTTCCATCCGCCGCGCAAGCCCGAGCAGCTTAGAACGGAGCATCTCACCCACTTGAGAACGCCAACTCTCATTGTGCAGGGTGAGCGCGATCCGTTCGGAAGCCGCGCTGAGGTCGAGCGGCTTTCCCTATCGCCGACCATCCGGTTCCACTGGGCCGGCGACGGTGATCACGATCTCGGGCCGCGGGGCGGAAAAGGGTTCACCCGGCGCGGCAACCTCGAGGCGGCAGCGGATGCGGTGGCCGACTTCGTGAAGTCCCTCGTCGGCGGGCTCAGGCCGACGCTGGCACAGGCTCAGGGTCCGGCAGGCGCCGTGGCAAAAGCCAAACCGCGGCAAAGATAGCTCCTGCCGCGACTGCCAAGACCTGGAACAGACGGTCGAAGCCCCAGCCCTGATGAATCCACGCGATCAGCGGCAGCGCAGCGGCCAGAACCGCGAAGCTCACGATGTAACGCACGCCGTAGATCGATGCGCGCAAATCGGAGCGCGCCAACTTGCCAATCATGTAGTCGTTGATGGGAATTTGTCCGAACGCACCCAGCATGAACGCGACGGCCACGATCAGTGCAGCCCAATCCACAAGGCCCGGCATCAAGGAGAAGAAGACCATCTGGATGAGTGCGGCACCGAGGAACACTGTGCGTGGCCCCAGCTTGTCGAGCAAACGGCCGACGATGACCTGCGCAATCGATGCGACGGCAAAGACGAGAAATGCGAGCCAGCCGATCAACGTCGCCGACCCTGCTATGCCCGTGAGCCTCTCATCGAAAACCTTCGGCAAAGCGAAGGTCGTTGACTGAAACACGATGCCGGACACCGCCGTGGTGAAAAAGATAATCGCGGACAGCTTGATGAGCAGGGACTTGAGATCCGGCGGCAGAGGCGCTGAGGCTGCATTTGATTTGCCGCGCGCGGTGCCACCAGCAGGTCGCATGTCCGCACGAAAGAGCCAGATGTAGCCCAGGCCGATCAGCACTGAGACAATCCCGGGGACGAAAAAGGCGAAACGCCAGCCGCCGTGGTCGATGAAGAACCCGGTGATCAACGCAGCACTTGCGACGCCGAGATTGCCCCAGACGCCGTTGATGCCGATGGCCATGCCCGTTCCAGTCTTGGATGCCCGCTCCACCAGCAGGGCAAGACCGACTGGATGATAAATGGCAGCGAATACGCCGATGACGAACAGCCCGAGTCCCACCTCAAAAGGCGTTCGCGCCATTCCGGTTGCGATGGAGGCCAGGCCGATCCCGACGAAGAACACGGCCATCATGCCTTCCCGGCTCCATTTGTCGGCCAGCCAACCAGCCGGCAAGGCAAATACGCCGAAGGCGATGAACCCTGGCGTGGCATAAGGAATCAAGGCCGAATAGCTCAGGCCCCACTCGCGCGTCAGCGCCAGAGCGGCAACCGTAGCAAACACTAGCGTCAACAGGTGGTCGAGGAAGTGACCCACATTGAGGAACAAAAAGTGGATGCGGTCCCGAGTAGGGGCAGAGGCCATGCCGAGCTTCCTCTTCAGCCTGCTTCTGGCGCAAAGAGTGGCATCATTCGTACCCCTCGGCAATGGATGCCGCAATGCGTTCCTCCTGATCCGGGATATCTGCCAGGCCAGCTGGATTCTCCTTGCTCGGCATAAGCCGGCGAAAGTGAAGCCATCGCTCACGGGCGACGGCCTCAAGCCGTTCCAGCTCGCTGAGGGGATCAGGGTGATCATCGACCCTGAGATCGAGCAATGGGTAATCCTGCTCGTCGTGGATCAGCAAGGCGGCTGATTGTTTGCCACGCTTGTCGCCTCCGGCCGCTTCGCCAGCCTTCATGGCTGCGATCAGCCTTCGCGCAAAGGGAATCGAGGACGCGTTCTCGTAAGCTGCGATTGTCGCTTCGATGACCTGCGGCCCGGCAAGCGTGTTGCCGGCGACTGAAAAATTCGAGCGGATTTCATGCCCGCACCAATCGATGCAAGCTTGACCAGTGAAGGCAGCGAAGCGGCCCTCGCGATCCATGACATGGACCTGGCGGTGGTCGCGACCTGCGTCTGCGTTGGTCAAGAACTTGACCGTGTCCTCGGCGGAAGCCCCCGCCTGGAGCAGAGCCAGCCCTTGCGGGCCATAGAACGGGTTTATGAAGGCCTGAGTCGCGATCGCACCCACACCCGTCTTGATATAGGGCACGATGGCGCCGACAGCGAAGAACCGGCTCGCCACGATGATTCCGATCCTTCCGGTCTCCTCGTCTCGCGCGATGATCGACCAGGTCATGCCTACGCCTCCGCAAACGCTTCAAGTACGGGAGGTGCAATCAGTCGTTTGCCCCCTCAACTCCGTAGCCATGCATACGGGGCGGATCGCGGCAGCTTTACGACATGCTTAGTTCGCCGCTTTCGGGGCTGTGTTTGGCTGCCGCAAACCTCATCAATATGGCTTCGCGCACGACTCCGCGAACAGGCCTACCCTCGCCATTGCCGGATCATGAACGCGGCGCCTGAAGTGAAATTGTAGCGCAGCCGCTCACCCAGCGCGATGGAGCGCCTGGCGGCCGTCATCCACAGGCCAGCATAGTCGATTGAAATGGTAGCCGCTCTAAGACCGTGGAACGACTACGTCTGCCTGTTGATGCCGCAGTCTACGGCGCAGCATGATCAAATAGAACAGAATGAACATGTAATAGAAGGTTTCCGCAGCCTCGCTCGGCCGCGCCAGAATTTCATCCACAAGGCCGCTTTTCTGGATGGTAACGATTCCACTGAACACGATTGCTGTCACTGCTACAGGCACAATCGCAGCGGGCGGCGTCAACGCAACGATGATGGGATAACGCGCAACAAATCGCCTGGCTCGCGAAGACAACGGCAGAATGATGCCGCCGATGACAATAGCCATTCGCAGTATGTTCTGTGGCAGCTGATTGAACAAAACGAACGTGTTATGGAGGTTCGTTTCGTTCTGCCGATTGATCCTGCCCCAAAGCTCTGGCGTATCCCAATAGAAGAACCATTGACCCCAGCTATGTTCCTCGCCCGCGATGTAGAAACAAGAAATCGCGAAGAATACGATCGCCGTCCGTAGCAGTGGCCATGACTTCACCGGGATGGTGGAGAAGAGGCTAAGGCAGATGAAGAACCCCGCTAGCGGAATGAGAAAGTGCGAGAGCTCGAGGATACCGTACCCCTCGGGCAGCATTCTCGCGCGGTAGAATTCCGGTGAAATAAGGTAGATGGCGAATATCGCTACCGCCGTAGCGATAGGAATTCCGAGCCACCACCATGCCTCTGACCACCCGGGCTCAGAAGCAGCCTTCGGATGCAAGACGTAGTGCTTCAATCCGATCCCCCTATCGCGCTGGGTCCGCCTGAGTGAATATGCACGGATCCTCAGCGCAACCATTGGCGAAGTCTACGGCCAAACTATTTCAGCGCCGAACGCGGCGTTACCCGAGTCACTCGTAGCGATGTCAAACTTGCACAACAACCAACCATTGGTTGTATGAGCCAGCACAGCCATTTGCTGACCGGCGAGCGGTCCCGACGCTTAAGATGGACCGACGCCTCAGGAATTGTGACGCTCTGAGGGAGTAGATGGGCCGATCGCGCGTGCCGCGTTTGTGAGCAGCAAGCTGCTGGAGCTCGACTCACGAGCGGCTCAAATCCCACAGTTGGCGCATTTTCGAATCGGGGAGGATTTCAAGAACGACCTCTGGCGGACGACACAGCCTCACACCCTTCGGTGTGACCACGATGGGGCGATTGATCAGCACGGGATGTGCCACCATGAAGTCGATGATCTCGTCGTCAGTCCACTTGGGATCATCAAGGCCAAGCTCGTCGTAAGGAGTGCCTCTCCGCCGCAGCAGCTCGCGAGGTTTGATACCCATTGCGCGGATCAGCTCCACCAGCCGTTCACGCGAAGGTGGCGTTTTCAGGTATTCGATGATTTCGGGCTCCTCGCCAGACTGCCGGATGATCGCCAGTGTCTTGCGAGAAGTCCCGCACGCCGGGTTGTGATAGATGGTGATCGCCATCGCGCCTTGCTCCACCAATCTCGGAGCGATGTCACTGCACTCGCTGTCTGATATTTATCCCACCACTGTAACCGGCAACCGGACCGGCGAGTTTCTGCGACTCTATTTGAGGAGCTCGATCGTCCCCTGCACCAAATAGACCAAACCGATGCCCATGACGAGAACCTTTGTCCAACGCCGGAACTGGGCGTCTGTCAGGCGTTCTAAAACCTGTCTCGCCAGTGAAGTCCCGGCAATGGCAAGGGCTGCTGCAAGCACGAATAGCCATATCGGCGGCAAATCGGATTCTGCCGCGGCGATGCCACCGAAGTAGACAAGCTTAACCACGTGACTGATCATTTGACACGCGGCTTTGGTCGCCACCACCGCCCGCCGGTCAACCCCCATGCGTACGAAGAACGTATCGAGCAGCGGTCCTGATACGCCGGCTAAGAGCTGAAAGGCACCAGCCAGCAATCCACCCAGCTCAGCACCGCCGATGCGATCTGCCCGAGGCGCAATTCTGTCGGGCACGAATACGGCGATGAACGGCAGCAGCCCTAGCAGCAACAGCACCGTTGCACGATCAGGGACAATCCGTATGGCTGAGAAAACTGCGAAAGCGATCAGCGTGCCGAAGGCAAATCGCACTACAATGGAAGGCTTAACGTATCGCCACCACAGCGCCACCCGCCACCCATTCGATGCAAGCTGCGTCACACCGTGCAGCACCATCGCGGTTGAAACTGGCATCATGAAGATGAGCACGCCCATCAGCACCATGCCACCGGCCATGCCAAACACGCCTGACAGGAAGGACGTGGCCAGCACGATCACGGAAAACAGAGCTGCGAGGGCGAGGCTCATCTGGGCGGGGACGACATTCAAACGCGGCCGCGTCGCGGCCGCGCCATGTATTCGATCGACAGCACTTGGAGAGTGCAAGCTTTCCGGCGGTTTACCGCCTAGTTTCTCCTTGGAGGTGTAGTTAGAAACTGGTGCACGACGTGCCAGAAGATATGCCGGTTCTTACTCAATGGCGCGACATGCGCCATCCCCGGCACAATCACGAACTGCTTATCCTTGACCGGAAGCTGGAGGAAGTAGTTCATCAAGTCTTCCTCCGTCGCGATCCCATCGTGCTCGCCACGGAAGATCAACACTGGACATTTGATCTTCTTGGGGTCGTTGACGGGGAGGTTCTCGCACATGTCGAGATAGGTGCCGGTTGGCACCTCATTGCAGAGCGCGAGCTCAGCATCCGCAAGCGCATCGGCGACGCCCTCTTCTGACGTTCCCGGCATGTCACGGTTGAAGATCGAGTGGTAGAATTCCCTGTCGACCGGCCGCATATTGCTCGACCGCCACTGATCGAGCTTCTCACGCCGCTTGATCAGGGTCGGCGCATCTTTTCCGGTGTAGACAAACGCATCGAGGATCAGTCGAGAGACGCGCTCCGGATAGTGCTCCGCGAACAGGGCAGCGCGAAGGGCACCTGAAGATTGACCGTAGAAGGCGTAGGAGGTTTGGCCTGTTTCCTCGGCGACCAGGTCGGTGGCAGCTTTCAAGTCATCCACCGCCATGCGAATATTCGAATTCGAGCTGGTCCTGGTCGAGCGCCCATAGCCTTCATGATCCACTGTCCACACGTCGAAGCCCAATTCGGCGAAGTGGTTCATGAAGGAGTAGTTCTCCTTGCCGGGCACTGTCAGATCGAAGCCCGAGGGACCACTGAAGGACGATCCATGTACTAGGAAGAAAACGGGCTTGCCGTCTCCTTTCTTCGGCTCGCCCTTCACCTTGCGGTAGACGTAAAGGTTCACATCGCCCTTCTTGGCCCAATATTCTTTTTTGACAATCTGGTCACTCACGCCAACCTCCTTTTCGTTTGCTGTGCACTCACGCGACGCGGTTCGTGAGCGTGCCGATGGGTTCAATGGTGATGGAAACGACATCGCCTGGTTTTAGGAAACGCGGCGGCTTGAAGCCGATTCCGACGCCAGCCGGTGTGCCAGTTGCGATCAAGTCGCCGGGACGTAGCGTCATCCCGCGCGACGCGGTCGCGATCAGAGTTGGAATGTCGAAAATCAGATCTCTTACGCTCACATTCTGACGGAGCTCCCCATTGACCCGGGTTTCGAGCCGCATCACCCTTGGATCCGGGATTTCGTCTGCTGTAACGATAGCCGGCCCCATCGGGCAAAACGTGTCGAATGACTTGCCGAGGAACCACTGCTTGTGGCGCTGCTGAGTTGCACGCGCGGTCACGTCATTGATGATGGTGTAACCAAATACGTAATCGAATGCCTTTTCGGGCGAAATTTTTCGGCCCTGCTTGCCGATGACGACGGTCAGCTCACCCTCGTAGTCAACGCTGTTGTCGCTGTCGAGAGAGCTGTCGATTTCGTCTCCCGGTCCGATCACCGAGCCTGGTGCCTTGGTAAAGAAAATCGGCACGTCTGGGATATTCTGGCCACCGCTCGAAGCATCGAATCCGCTGCCTTCAAACTCCGTCGCGTGCTCGTAATAGTTTTTTCCTACGCACATAATATTAGCACGCGGGACAGGGATGGGCGCGAGCAATCTGACCTCGCCAGCCGCGATGATCTCGGCTTTGCCCTTCGCCAGCTCATTGCGAACTGCATCGAGTATTTCGTCACCTGCGTCGATCACGCCGAGCATGTCTGGCGGTGCACTGGGCGCCAAGCTGTCCAGCGGAACAATCCCACCTTCAACTTGGACTCCGACGCGCGCGCGTCCCTGCTGGCTGAAGGTCACCAACTTCATCGCTTGCTCCTATTGCGTCTATCCTACCGTTGCTCCATCAGCCGCTACCGCACGCTTACGCCTCCGCTCGATCAGCGGTGGAACAGCCAAGGTGAGGATGAGGCATACCCACAGTACGTTGCCGATGTTCGATGAGAACATCACCATTGGATCGTTGTTGGAAATCCGCATCGCGAGCATGAAGGAGCGCTCGATGAGCGGGCCGAGGATAATGCCGATCAGAATAGCTGCAACGTGGTACCCGGTTTTCCGTGCGATATAGCCGAGAATACCGAAGGCAAATGCGATACCCATATCGAATATGAATGCACGCGGCACGAAGGCTCCGACGAGTGAGAACGCGACGATGATCGGCACGAGGTAATTCGTCGGTACCACGGTCACACGCGACATATAACGCGCCATCGGAAAAATCATGAAGAGCATCAGAATGTAGCTGACCACCATGGCCATGATGACGCCATAAGCGAGCATCGGGCTTTCGACAAACAAGCGCGGCCCGAAAGGGAATCCGTGGTACTGCAGCACGATCATCATCACAGCGGCTGTGCTGCCGCCGGGGACGCCAATGGCGAGCAGGGGCACCATTGTGCCGGTCGTAACGCCATTATTCGCAGATTCCGGAGCAACGACCCCATCCGGATGACCTTTTCCGTAAAGCTCCGGGTTCTTTGAGTACAGGCGGGACTGCTGCTAGGGAACGAAA
>QGVC01000527.1 GCA_003242645.1 Pseudomonadota bacterium | reverse complement strand
TCCGGGGTGAAAAAGGGGAAGGTTTGGAACCCGAGATTTCTTTACCGCGTGGCTGGCAGCCCAGGGGCTGTCCCTGCCAGACGACGCGCCTGCACCTGCCGTGCTTCGCCAGATCGGCAGTAGCTATGTAGACGCTGCTTATGAGTATCGCCTCGGCTGTAGCGAGCGAACGGGGGGTTTCGAGCAGGAGCTAGCGTGGCCGCGCAAGGGGCACTATCTCAACGGCAAGCCCGTGCCGGACGACCTTATCCCGCAAGCGTGGGTGCATGCGGCCTATCGGGCGGCTTACCTGCAAGCTATACAGCCTGGATGGGCAACCGGCAGCCGCGATGGCAACCGAGTGACCAAGCGAGAGAAGGTGGACACAATCGAGAGGGAATTCTTCGGCGCTGACCAAGCTCCAGGCTCTGACGCGGCGCCCGGCATGGTCTCGGACAGCATCATCAATAGCCTTGTGCTGCCGTGGCTATGCCCGACTGGTCGCAGCCTTAACAGCCTGTTCCGGGTGGTGTGATGGCTGACTTCTATTCTGAGATGCGACAGATGGCAGAGGAGCTGCTGGCTCCGACTAGCCAAGGCGGATTGGGACAGGGCTCGATTGTCCTGTCCCGCCAGTCCAGTACGCCCGGCGCTAATCCGTGGGACCCGCCGGTAATCACGACAACGACCGAGACGCTGAAGGGCGCTGTCCGTGGTGTCAGTAAAGAGCTGATCGGGGTAGAAGTGGGTGGAACCGTGATTCTCGCATCCGACCGACAGGCTATCTGCGCGCCGCCCCAGATGGGCTATACAGCCGGTGATACGCTCGTTGTGGACGGTGTGCCGGTGCATATCATAGCGGTGCAGAACATTCCGGCCGCCGGCACCGTGTCGGCAGTCAGATTCATAATTCGCGGGTAGCTATGGCCATCACACCCACCCGATCCCAGGCACGACTCTTCGCACAGCTCATAGCAGAGCTGGAGCCACGCATTCGCGCCGGGTTTATGGCGGCTGTCACCGACCTGACGGCGAACGTTAACTGGCGCGAACTGCTGGCTAACCTGGAAGCGGGGAACATCGAAGGGGCCATTGCAGCACTTAACATCAGTCCGGCAGCCTGGCAGCAGTACAGCGAGGCCGTGAGTGCTGCCTATGCCGCGTCAGGCTCGGCGTATGCGGCACAGATCCGGATGGTCGGAATTGGCACCATTGGCACCCGCTTTAACATGCTCAACCCTCGCGCCGAGCAGTGGATTCGCGAGAACGTGGGCCGCTCGATTGCCGGATTTGTCGAAGAGCAGATTGAGGTCGCTCGGCAGACTATCGCAGCAGGCTATCAGCTAGGGAAGGGGCCGCGTGACATTGCCATCGACCTTGCCGGGCGCGTTGTGGCAGGCCGGCGTCAAGGTGGAGTTCTTGGGCTAGACGCCCCGCGGGCTGAGCGGCTGAGAATTGTAACTGAGGCGATGAAAACCGCCGAAGGGGTTCGGAGTCTCGTTATCGAGCACCAGTCAGGAGCGCTGTCACTGCGCTATAAGGTCAACAAAGCGACCGCTAACAGAATCCTGGCAGCGTACAGAAAGGGCGAAGCGGTGCCCGAAGCCCAACGAGCCATCAGTGGGCGCCAGTACAAGAACGCCCTGCTCAAGGATCGTGCCGACACCGTGGCCCGCACCGAGACGGCAGCTGCCGTACTCAATGCCCACGATGAGGCCTTCCGGCAGACCATGGAGCAGCAGGGCATTCGCCCCGACCAGGTGGTCAAACGTTGGCGGCATGGTGGGGGCCCTACTGCGCACCATCGCCCTGACCATTACGCCATGGACGGTACAGAGGTTGTCGGCATGGACACTCCGTTTGTGTTTCCGGACGGCACCGCCATGCTTTTCCCACATGATCCGGCTGGCGGGGCGAGACACAACATTAACTGCCGGTGCCAGGTTGAGTACAGGGTCAACTATGAGGTGGACTGATGGCTAGCTTCGCAGAGGCAGTAGGTGCATGGGCTTCCGCAACCGAGCGGCGGCTTTCTGCTGTCCACAAGAAAGCTATCGAGAAGCTGGCAATGGAAATGACTCGCACCCGCGCCGAGGGCGGCAACGTCCCTGTGGATACCGGGAATCTCTATCGTTCCCTGCTGGCGTCCACGACCGGCATGCCGAAGACCGCAGAGGGGCCGTTTGCAGGATCGAACGTACCGTCGGTTATCGCCACACTGCGGATGAACGACCCCGTATGGCTGGGTTATCAAGCGAAGTATGCCAGAAGGGTCAACTTCGGCTTTGTCGGCGCGGATGCGCTGGGCCGGGTGTATAATCAGCAGGGGGCACACTTCGTCGAACGCGCCATTGCTATGTGGTCGCAGATAGTCCGCGAGGCGGTGGAGGAAGTGAAGAATGCCAGCCGTTGAAGTGAAGATCTGGCTTGCCCTGAAGTCGCGCATCGACACGCTTCCGCTTGGCTTCGCCAAAGCATGGC
>QGVC01000526.1 GCA_003242645.1 Pseudomonadota bacterium | reverse complement strand
GCGCTGGCGAGATGACGAGGGCTCAGCTCTATCAGGAAGCGCGCCGTCGCAATATCCCTGGTCGCTCCAAGATGACGAAAGATCAGCTTGCCAAGGCTGTAGGTTTCCGCTGAAGCCCGACTTCATTTGGCCCTCGCTTTCTGCTGAAGCAGCTTTGGCGCAAGCGGCGTTGGAGGCAATATGAGGCCTTGTGCCGATGGTGCGGTCGCGCCAGTTTGACCGCGACGTTGCAACCAACGGCTGAGCTTATGCCTTGCGCCTGACCGATTTCGCCGACGGCACCATCGACGCGCTCAGGAGTGCGGGTGCCTATCTGTCAGACCTTGCCACGCCATCGATCCGGCTCGGCGTGACGGGGCTAGCGCGCGCCGGCAAGACCGTTTTCATCACCGCGCTCATTCGCAATCTGACGCACGGCGGGCGGCTGCCATTCTTCGACGCCTACGCGGAGGGCCGCATCCTGCGGGCTTACTTGCAGCCGCAGCCCGACGACGATGTCCCGCGGTTCGACTATGAAGCGCATCTCGAGGCGCTGCTCAGCGATCCACCGCGTTGGCCCGAGAGCACCCGGCGTATCAGCGAGCTTCGACTCACGATCGAATACCGTCCGAAGAGCCTGCTGAAGCGGGCCATGTCGACAGGCCGGCTCCATATTGACATCGTCGACTACCCCGGTGAGTGGCTGCTCGACCTCGCCCTGCTCGACCAGAGCTACGCGGAGTGGTCCCGCGAGTCGATAGCGCTTGCGTCAGCACCGGCACGGTATCGCGCCAGCGCGGAGTGGCGGCGATATCTTGCGACGCTCGATCCGGCAGCCCCGCAGGACGAGCAAGTAGCCCTCGAAGCAGCGCGGGTGTTCACGGCTTTTCTGGCCGCTGCACGGGAAGCCGAGCCGGCGCTTTCGACACTTGGCCCGGGGCGCTTTTTATTGCCGGGCGACCTCGCCGGCTCACCGCTCCTGACGTTCGTGCCTCTCGACATGCCGGAGGGTTTCAGTCCCCCGCGCGGCTCGCTGGCGGCCATGATGGAGCGGCGCTTCGAGAGCTACAAAACGCACGTGGTGAAGCCGTTCTTCCGCGATCACTTCAGCCGCCTCGACCGGCAAATCGTTCTGATCGATGTTCTGGCCGCGCTGAATGCGGGCAGAGAGGCGGTCGAAGATCTGAGCCGCGCCCTGGAAGCCTCATTGCGGGCCTTTCGTCCTGGCGCACGAACGTGGCTCGCCAGCATTCTGCCGCGGCGCATCGATCGCGTGCTGTTCGCTGCGAGCAAGGCCGATCATCTGCCGAGCGCAAGTCACGACCGCCTGGAAGCCATCCTACAGCTGATGATCCAGCGGGCGGCAGAGCGCGCGACATTTGCCGGCGCGACCGTCGGCGTCATCGCACTCGCGGCCTTGCGCGCGACACGCGAGGTGGAGGCGCAGCAAAACGGCGAGAGGCTTGCCTGCATCCGCGGCGTGCCGATGGCGGGAGAGCAGGTCGGCGACAAGCGCTTCGACGGTTCGACCGAGGTGGCGTTGTTTCCCGGCGATCTGCCCGCCGACCCACGACAAGCATTGTCTCCGTCAGGTCAGGACCTTGAGGGTCAAGTCAAGTTCGTTCGCTTTCGTCCTCCAAAACTGACCTCGGGCGAAAGCGGTGAGACGCAGGTCTGGTCGCCGGTGTGGCCGCATGTTCGCCTCGACCGTGCGCTGCAGTTTCTAATCGGAGATTGGCTGGAATGAGCGACCCCACCAGACCGCGCGGCCCAAGGGTATTCGAGCCCGACGATCCGTCGCTGCTCCGCGTGCCTGAACCGGCAAAGGAGACGGTGCTCGGTGCCGAGGACATGCCAGAGGTGGAGGTCGGAGCCCCCGCGCCAGCGCCGCGGACTGGCATTCGTTGGGGCGCGATTCTCGGCTCCGCTTTGCTGGGCCTCGCAGCGCTCGCATTCAGTCTCTGGCTGACCCAGCTCGCGACCGAGACCCTGGCACGCAACGACATCATTGGTTGGATCGCCGTCTTCCTCGTTGCAGTCGCAGGACTTGCGGCAAGCGCCATCGTTCTCCGCGAGACGGTCGGCATTATGCGACTCAACCGTCTCGGCCGCATACGCAGAAGCCTGGAAGACGCGCTCGATGCGCGTGATGCGGCCCGCGAGAAATCGGTGTTGCGGCAATTGCTCAGCACATTCTCCGGCCGGGATGACATGAAATGGAGCATAGCGCGGTTTCGCGAGCACGAAAGCGACGTGCGCGATCCCGGCGATCTAGCGCGGCTGGCCGACCGGGAGGTTTTCGCGCCCCTCGACAGACGCGCCAAGCGCATCGTCCTCAGTTCTGCAAAGCGGGTGAGCGTGGTGACCGCGATCAGCCCTCTTCCGATCGTCGACGTAGTTTTCGTGCTCATCGAAAATCTCAAGATGCTGCGGTCGCTCGCGACACTTTACGGCGGGCGACCTGGCCTCATGGCGGCGCTGAAGCTCGGG
>QGVC01000525.1 GCA_003242645.1 Pseudomonadota bacterium | reverse complement strand
TCTCTTGACTGCATGCTCGAATTCTTGGCGTTCCGTCTTGCTCATCACGTCAACCAAATCGGCGAATTCATCGATGACAACCACAATCGGCGGCAGCGCCTCATGCGGGAACCGTGCGTTGTGCGTCTGGAGGTTCTTTGACCGGGTATTCGCAAGTTTCGCTGTTCTAGCGCTAAGTTCCACGTTTAGGAGATCCATCAAAGCGGCGATGGCCTCCTCAGGTTCCGCGATTACCCGGCCCGATCTCAGATGCGGTAGTTCGTTGAAGAAGACAAAGTCAGTCTGCTTTGGATCAACCAAAAGCAACTCAACTTCCGCCGGAGTATGCATGTATACCAGGCTGATGATTATCGAGTAGAGGAACATTGTCTTTCCTGAACCAGTAGTCCCTCCGACCAACATGTGAGGCAACGCCGTGATATCGAGGGTGTGGACTTTCCCCTCCGGCGTCACTCCGACTGGAACGGTCAGACCTGTCCCGGCCTTTTCAAAGGATTCCAGCACTGGGCGCAGAAGTGCGGGCCTTCTTCGCGGCCGAGGGAGGTCGATATACACATACTTGGTGTTAGGGAGATTGTCTATTATCGGTTCCTTCCCGAGTGCGAGTTCACGCATAAGGTCGCTTGCTCGACTCTTCAGATTCGAGACGCGTTCCCCAACCTGAAGCCTGACCTTGTAACGAACTACGCTCGGACCAACGTCTGCCTTTGTAGGATCAACTGGTTCAGCCAACTGAATACCTACGTCCTGCAAAATACGGTAGATATCGCGCGCGGTGTGTTCGATGAGCGCTCGTTCCTCGTCGTCCGGTTCGAATCCCGTCTGTACCTCATCGCTTTCATTCTTGCTCTCGCTGGCGTTCGTCCGATAAGTCATGGGATCGATGCGGTCAGACGAATCCTTTACCATGCACGTCATACTGTCTTCTGCGACGACTGCAACGGGGGCGACGTTGACTTCGTCGTCTAGGTAGAACTGCCTAGATCCCGCGGTCTCATCGGGTCGGATGTCAGGGACCTTCACTTCCGCGATCGGACTTCTTGCCGACCTTGCACCGATTCGGCCAAGATAACGTTGGATCATCGGCTCGCCCAGGCGAACCCGATGGATCGGCCGGTGGTCTTCCGAGGTTCCGGAGCGAATCACAGATTCGGTCGACGAAATGTTCTCGTCAAAAACAACCTCAATCAGACGCAACACTACCTTTGCTGGCACATCTCCGTCGATTATGCCATCCACCGTCTTAACCCAATCCGGATCGACCGCATCTGAAAATCCGAGCCCCTCATCGAAAACCTGCTTTCGAAGTATCTCCCGCCTCCTATCAACTAGAAGGTCGCCCTGACGCCTCAACATTACTTCGATAAGGTTGGCGATCGACGACAGTTGCTGGCTGAAATGATGCTCCTGAGCTTCATCGCTATCGCTCGATGCTTCATAACCCTTGACCTCAAGCACCTCAACTAACAGTTCACCCTCAGGGGTCTCGCGGATAGCTAGAAAGTCCGAACGTCGACCGCTATCCCTCCGCAACAACCACTTTCGAGCCAAAGGACTATCCAGGCTCAAGATCGTGTGGCGTTGGTCTGCTGCATTCTCGCGGTACCACTCAAGAGCTACTGCGAATGCCAACTGACCTCTGAGCCTCTCTCTTGAGAACCCGCCTTCCCCCTTCTCGCTGATTGTAGCAAAGAGACCATCGCCTCCTGTGCGCTGAAGGCGTTCTAGTATCTTGGAAATCCCCTGCTCCGTCGGCTCGTAGTTCAACTGGCGAAGCAGGTGATCAATATCGTGCAGGAATCGGTCCTTGTGGATGGTGAAAACCGCATCTTGTTGCCCCGAACTACCCGATGTAAGGCGTAGGACACCATCATCCAGAGCGAAATCGGTTACAGAACCTGCGACCACGAGGAACTGGCAGTATGGAAGCAATTTCTTGGCGTCAAGCCTAGACACCGCGGGACGCGTTCGCTGCGCGTGCTCCGAGCGCGGATGCCCTGAGAGTTGGGCAGTTAACCTGAGATAGGAGCCATATGGGTGCTGCGGTCCCCCGTCCGCCGGCTGCATGCTGCGCGGCTCGAGCTGCAATGTAGCATCAAAGGGGTCAACTGTGATCCTGTGTGGAAGGCTTAAGGGGTGCAGGCGAGTTTCCTCTGAATAGATCGTATCGACACCTTTCTCTTGGACTCCGGCAAGCACAGTGATATGGACCGGTCGAACGGAGAGTTGTTCTACGAGCGCGTCAATTGAGGGAACTTCCACCTCTTCGATCGAAAGACGCCCTTCCTCAAAGAACGGTTCGAGCCGCTTTTCGACGATTGGTGCACGATCCGCCGCAATCCGCGCTACAATCAACGTAATATGATGGAAGTTTTCCTGCTCCACCAGTCTGCTCAAGCTCTTGCCAACTGGCTGAAGCGAGTTTGGATTGATCAAGAGAATCCGGAGATTGTTCTTGACAAAGGGATACAATGCGGCC
>QGVC01000112.1 GCA_003242645.1 Pseudomonadota bacterium | reverse complement strand
GGTCAAGTCAACGGACTGAACGGGCAAAAAAGTAGTGACGAGTTTGATAACGCCACGCCGAAGACACAACCTTCAGCCCTGGTGGATGAGATCGCGCAAGCGATGAAGATGGGGCGCGACCACTTTGAGCGCTCCCAATCCATCCTCACAACGACGCACACTAATCCCCTGCCCGCGATGGCACCGCCTCGCAACCTCTTCGACGACGAGGAGGACGATGCGGCGATGCCGATTCCCTCGACTTGGCGGACACCCCCGGAGCCTCCCAGAACGAGCTCGCTCCGCGACCAGATCCGCGCGGCTGGATTGGGCTTCATCACGGGTCTCGCCGTCATCGTGCCTGTGGTGCTCGTGATGACGGGCCGGTTGGGCGACCTGCGCTTCGATGCCTTGTTCGGGGGCGGAGACTCTGGCGGTCGGGTGGCCCAATCAACGACGGTACCGGCCAAGGCGTCGGTGCAAGTACAGCAGCGCACGGTCTCAACGACGGTGATCACACCGGCGGTTGCGCCGACCGCGCCACGCCCGTCAGAACAGCCTCGGAAAGCCACCACCGCCGCCGCGACTCAGGCCGCTGCGCCAGCCGCCTCTAGTTCCCAGTCCGCGGCCACTGCGCCCTCTAATTCCCAAGCCGCGACCACTACGACGACGGCACCGCAACCGAAAGCGTCGTGGAGCAACGCGATTGCTGAAGGAAAGAAGCGGATTTTGGCCGGGGATATTCTCGGCGGCCGCGAGGCATTGATGCCCGCCGCCTCGGCCGAGGAGCCGGAGGCGATCATGGCGTTGGCTGAGACTTACGATCCCAACATGCTGGCCGCGTGGGGAATTCGAGACGTAGAAGCCGATGTGGAACGCGCGCGGCAGCTCTACGAGCGCGCGTTGCGTGCGGGCATTACCGCCGCGCGTTCTAGGCTCGAAGGGCTTAACTGACGGCCGGACCTGTAGCCTGTCGGTGGCCATCGGGGGCTCATCGTCCGCTCCCTTCGCCCACGACGACGAACGGCGCCCAACTCGAAGGATGGGCCTCAGCGGGGTTGCTACTTTCGATCATCGACAGCATCGACTGGCGCATCGCTTCAGCCCGACCAGATGCCCGGCGCTCGGCAAGTGCCGCGAAGGCGGCTGTCGACAGTTTGACCGCGGCGTAGGAGTTCACCTCCCAGTGAGAGACCAGCAGCGCGCGGGCCCCGGCGTGAAAGAAGGCGCGTGCCAAGCCTGAAAGCGCCTCGGCGTCTCCGCCCCGCCCCGCGGCCGTGTTGCAAGCCGAAAGAACCACCCAATCCGCGGCAAGGTCGAGCTCCGCGACCTCGGAAGCCGTTAGCAATCCGTCGTCCTCGTCGCTCGCCTCGTCAGGCGGTGTTAAAACGAGTGCCGGCTCGGCCAAGCCCGTCAGATCACCCGCGACGAGACCGTGGGTCGCGAAGTGTAAGACCCCGTATTTCGCAAGCTCGCCGGTCGCGTTGATGTGTTTCAGATTGCGCTCGGTCGCACGCTCGCCCAGCCAAACGTCTTCCTCGGGCGCGCCGAGTCGGCGGGCAATCGTGCACAGCTCGTCGGCGGTCTCGGGTAGAGGCATCTGCCGCCGGAGCTCACGCACGTCAGCCAAGCTGCCCCGGAAAAGCGACGCGAGCACCGGGACGTACTGCATCGCACTGGCGAGCCGCTGCCCAAAGCCGAGCGACGGCTCGCGACGGCAGCTTTGGAACTGCCAAGCTCTACGGTCCTGCCCATCCGGCCCTGAGAGCAGCGGATTTCCGAACCCGATGAATCGACGTGTCGGTTGCTGCGCAGTGGCAGCAGACCTCAGGGCCTTCAAAGCCGCCACGGATGGCACGACAGTGACAGGCTGGCGGCGCACAAGCCACTCGATAGCGCCGTAATCGACCGCACCGGCCCGATCTGTTGTTGGCGGTTCCGCTGTCACGAGCACATACAGCGGCAGCTTGGTCAGCGGCCCCGAGGGGATCACCAGGAGATGCTTTGCCTCGATCAGATCCTCGATGCCGCCGAACAAATCTCGATAAAGCTCATGCGCCTTGGCGAGGTCGAAGGGCAGCGGCTCGCCCTTCTCGTAATCGCTCGCGCTGTAGCCGGTCTCGAGCAGCCTTTGGCACTGCGATCCGTAGTCGTACCAACCCCTGGCATCCAACCCGCATCGCAATGCGTCGACTTTTTTCGCGATGTCACGCCGGCCCGTACCAAGTTTGACCCAGCGCACATCGTCTTTCGTTACGGCCCAGACGTAGCTGCCGTAGCTGCCGATCAGGAATTGGATAAGGACCTCGTTCTCGTGCAGCAGCTGTTGAGCCTCCTCGATCGGAACGGGGTCGGGATTTGCAAGGCTCGTATATTCCGGGAACACGCTTTCGAGGAGCTGCGTGACGGATGAAATCCGCTTTTCAAGGCTGGCAAGCTCCCCACGAAGTGAACGGATGAGAGCTTCGTCCCGATCAGCGGCAGCGGCGCCAAGTGCCGACAAGAGCCGCCGATCCGCATCCTTCCAGCGCAGCGCCAGGTCCTGCCGCTCGCGAACCAGATTTGCCAATTGTCCTTGGCCGCGCGCGGCGCGAGCGGTCATTTGAGTCAGGGCGCGGGCGGCGGCGTTGTTCCCTAGGCGCTGCGCCAGCTCGAAGGATTCTTCGCGCACAACAGCCTCGTCTTCCACGCCAGTTTCGACCGACCTGTGAAGCGCCGCGATGTGGCTCTGAAAATGATGATTGAGCCTGCCTCTGCTCTGCGCCGTGTCGCCATCGTCTCGGTCGATCCCCTGAGTGAAGGACAACGCGTGCGCAATGATCGATCGGCTTGCGCGGCGGTGAAGGTGTAGCGCCTGGGCAAGGTCGCCGAAAGCCGCGTGCGTCATGGCGAGGCTACGCACAGCGAACGCCGTGTCGGGATGATCTGGCCCCAGGGCTTGCTCCGTGATCGCGACCGCCCGGGCCAGCAATGGCGCCGCTATCTCGGGTCGGCGCGTGAGACTGTAAAGCCGCGCAAGGTTCGTCAGGCTGAGGGCTGTGAGAGGATGGTCTGGAGGGAGCGCTTTCTCACGAACGGCCAATGCGCGCTTGTGCAGCGCCTCGGCCTCCCGGTAGCGCCACTGAATGAGGCTGAACTCGGCCAGATTGTTGAGGCTCGTCGCGAGATCTGGGTGCTCCGGCCCCAGCACCTTTTCCTGGATCGCGATCGCGCGACGGTAAAGGAGGCCGGCTTCCTCCTGCTTCGGGCCGGTGTAGGCCGTCTGTGCCATCATGCCGAGATTGAGCAGGGTGATCGCAAGGTCGGCTTCATGAAAAGCGGTGTTGGCTGCATCAGCTTCATGCGCACGATCACTGTTGCCGGCTGCCGAGGAATCCGCTGTGTCCGGAGGCATCACCGGGCGCGGGCGAAGGGCCGGCATCGGACCAGGCATCGCAGCGCCCACCTTGCCGACGTGCGCGATGCCTTCGTCGGGCTCACGTTCGGAACCTGAGAAGTCCGCCAGATCGAGCTGGCTCCGCGTCAGGCTCTCCCCTCGTCCTTGCGAGAGGATCGTGATGGCTCGCCGCAGCAACGGTCCAGCGTCGGCGGGGCGGCCGAGGGCGAGCTGAACCTTGGCCAGATTATTCAGGCTTTGCGCGACTTGGGGATGGGAGGGGCCGAACGCCTTCTCGCGAATTTCCAAGGCTCTCTTATGTAGAGCCTCGGCCTCAGAATGACGGCCCAGAAGGTCAGCGGCGACGGCGAGATTGTTGAGCGATTCTGCAAGGCGAGGATCTTCAGGATGGAGGCTTTCCTCTCGCAGCTTCAACGCACGGCGATGCAGTGGCTCCGACTCCGCGTGCCTCCCAAGTCGGTCGAGCAGAACAGCCTCAAGCGAGAGTGTCTGCGCCAGTGCATCTTGTTGGTCGGCCCCCGTTTGCTCGATGATCCGGCGGGCGCGCACCGCATGCGAAAGGGACTGCTGGAGATCACCCGCCTGGTAGAAGTACACGGCGTCTTGATAGGCGCTTTCCCAGCTCTGAGGCGGTCCACCTTCGCCCAGCGCTCTTCCGGGTAACAGGCTTCCAAGGATCCAGAAAAGCACGAGCGCAATCAGCAGGCTTTTGCCACTTCGCCCGCTTTCCGGCCGCCGTCCCCCGCCGCGCATCATCCCGCCCTCCTGGAAGTTGGACACCCGAAGATTAGCAGCTGTCGGATGAATTGAGCACGGGAGAACTTGGTCCAAGCGCGTGGTCGGCTTCACGGAACAGCCACTTGGCAAGCGCCAGCCTGCTCGAAGTGGGGCCCCATTTACGCTCCGCACGCGTTACTCGCAAAAATAATGCGTCAAGTCTTCCGGAGCGGTTGACATCGAACCCGACGCACTGCATCTACCCGGCAGTGCGCGGCGAGCAGGGCTCGCCGCACCGTTTTTTTCAATCGGATCAGCGATGGACGTGCCTAGTAGTCGTCCCCTCGGGGATTTCGACCAGAACGCGACAACGCAGCTCACCAAGGCTGTCATGCGCCGCGAGGTACGGCTCGCCGTGTCGGCATTGAGGGCAATGGCCTAGCCCTCTCAGTCCGCCTTCGGCCTGCCCGTACTGAGGCGGCCATGAGGAGGCGGACATGAACCAGGAAGTTCTGCAGGACCGGGATGTTCTGGCTGCGACCGAGAGTCGTGCCGCCGAGCTCGCGCCGGTGATCCAGGCGTGTCTGCGTGAAGGCGACACAAGAACGATCCTGGACTACTTCGAGGATCAACACCCCGCTGACGTCGCCAGCGTCCTCTCGAATTTGCCACCGGAAGACGCAAGCCGCGCGCTACGGTTGCTACCCATCGACGTGCGCGCAGACGTGTTCGGCTACCTGGAGCCCGAGGACCAGATCCAGATCGGGCGCGCGCTTGGCCGGCGGGAGTTCGCGAAGCTCGTCTCCGAGATGTCGGCCGACGAGCGGGCCGACCTGTTCAATCGCCTGCCACAGGAGCAGCAGGAGACCCTGTTGCCGGCTCTCGCTCAGGCTGAGCGCGAGGACATCCGCAAACTGGCCTCTTATCCGGAGGGCACCGCGGGCGCGGTGATGACCTCCGACTACGCGACGCTGCCCCCGAACATCACGGCGCGCGAAGCCCTGGATACACTGCGACTGGTGGCTCCCGACAAGGAGACGATTTACAACGCCTACGTCATCGACGAGAACCGGCGGCTTACTGGCGTCGTATCTCTTCGCGACCTCATCCTCGCCGACCCCAACGCCAAAGTCTCCGACATCATGGAGACGCACGTTATCTGCGCTCGCGCCGAGGATAGCCGGGCAGAGGTGGCGCGCCTCATTTCGAAGTACGACTTCATCGCCCTGCCGATCATCAACGGCGGAGGTGCACTCGTCGGCATCGTCACGCAGGACGACGCGATGGACGTTGCCGAAGAGGAGGCCACGAAGGACTTCCACAAGGTCGGTACCGTCGGCGAGCTTGCAACCAGCCTGAAGGAAGCGGGCATCGGCTTGCTCTACCGCAAGCGTATCGTCTGGCTGGTGCTACTGGTGTTCTTCAGCATTTTCTCCGGCGCTGGCCTCGCGCTGTTCGAGAACACGATTGTTCAGTACGTGTCGCTTGTCTTTTTCCTTCCGATGCTGATCGCGGGTGGCGGTAATGCGGGTGCACAAGCTGCGACCCTCATGGTCCGCGCCCTTGCCACGGGCGATGTGCGCCTGTCCGACTGGGGTGAAATGCTCGGTCGAGAGCTTCTCGTGGCCGCTGCCCTGGGGCTGACGATGGCCGCCGTCGTAGCCACCATCGGCGTGGTACGGGACGGTCCAACCGTCGCGCTCATCTTGGCTTTGACGATGGTGCTCGTCGTCATCGTCGGCAGCCTGATCGGCATGTCGCTGCCGTTCCTGTTGAGCCGCCTCAACCTCGATCCAGCGTCGGCCAGCGCTCCGCTGATTACGTCGATTGCGGACGTTGCTGGGGTGATCATCTACCTCGGCATTGCGACGTTGATACTCTCATGAGAGCCGGACGAGCGCGTCAAGCGAGCCAAGTCGTTTTCAAACGAAGCTTTCGTCCAAGCGAATCAATGCCAGGCCGCTGTGCGGATCATGAACGCGGCGGAGGAATGCTGGTGTCTCAGTGATCACCACCTCCAGCGTCGGGCGAACATGGCCGCCCATCAAATGCCCGCCGATTGTCGAGCCATCTCGGCGGCCGAGGACAGCGTGAAGGTGCAGCTTCGGCCGATCGTGCTCATCGAGCGCGATGTCTCCATTCAGTGAAAGCACCTCCACCTGCTCATTGACCGGGATTTCCTCGTAAGCCTTCGTTTCCCAGTCGAAGAATGCCAGGGCCGCATCACGGAACGCGCCAATCGCGGTGACCTGGGCTCCCGACAAGCTTTCCTCCTCCGCCAGCCGGCTCAAGCACTCGGAGACTTCATCGCCCGACTCGAGCACTGCCACATAGATCCGTTCGCCTGCTGCTGAGTGAACGAGCTTCCGCTGCATGAGACTGCCTCCCGATGCCGCTGATCTTGGCCGTGGTGTCGCTGTGAACGACAGCCTCGGCAGGCAGGTTCCGTGAAAGCTCGTGACACGAACGTCGGCCGGCAGCCGGGTTCCAAATTTCAGCTAGCACTCTTGAACGCAGGAGCTCACCAGCCCGCGGCTGGTGAGCTCCAAGTTGTATGGATTGGGGGAGAAGAACGAGTCAGAACTTGTAATTGATGCCGAGAGTCAATGAATCGAACTCCGCTTCGACCTCGCTGCGAAGTAGCGGAAAGCCACCGAGCTTCAGAGTGTGGTCCTCGGAGTCGAAGTCGATGTGAGCATACTCGAGGCGGGCCGTGACCCGATCTGTGATCGCGTGCTCATATCCAACGCCTACTGTCCATCCCAGGTGGGTCTCGCCACCACTGAGGATGTGAATGCCACCAACCCGGACGTCTGTGTTGATGTCGGCCCAGGCCACGCCGCCTTTGACATAGACGAGAGAGCGACCAAAGGCATATCCGGCGCGCCCCGTCAGTGTCGCCAACCAATCGACGTCCCGCTCGGAGACCAGGAGCCCAACACCGGACGGCCCATCACCGTTTGCGGTCGAACCGGCGAAAGAACCTTCGATCCCAACGACTGCCCCGCCCGGCCACTGGAAGTTGTAGCCGATCTGACCGCCGTAGAGGCCACCGGTCATGTCATAGTCGGTCGAAAAGAACTGTTCAGCCGCAAAGCACAAGGCATCACCGGCAAAACAACCGAACCTCGGTTTGCCTTGCGTGTCGCCGGTAAGAAGGCCGGCCTGCGCACCGATGTAGAAGCCAGTCCAACTGAAAACATAGGGTGGCGGTGCGTCTTTGATGGAGCCGCCGTGATCTGGCCCCCACAGGTCCGCAGCTTGGGCTGGCCCGACAGCGGCGGCTGCAAGCATTCCTGCAACAATTGCAACACGGATCGAAGAATTGACTTTGGGCATCGGCGATTCCTTCGGTTGTTCGTTCGCCGTCTTACTAACGCAGAAGTTGAATGCTATGGTTGCAAAACAGACACATAGACAACTGAAAGTTGCGCAACTTCGCGCGGTGGCACCTGCATCTGGTGCTGGATCGCAGCAAACGACCCGTTCGGGGCTCATCAGCCCGTGTGAGGCAGGTGGGATGTCGGTGGGAGGTTGTGCTCTCGCAGTGACCGGTTAGCTGCTGGTCAAGCTGATAAGCCGAGTATGCTCAGAGCGCGTTCAACCAGATTTTTCCGCCAGTCGGTATCTCACTGCGCCGCAGGAGCATGAGGTTCCTAGAGAACAATCACAGATCGCCGCGAGTCCCGGCAAGGCGAACGATCAGCCAGGGGCATGAAGAGTTAAGGTCGATTAACGATTTGAGAGATGATTGCTCGCTCTTCAGCGCGATGGCGGCGATGTCGCCTCCATCCAGCAATTCATGACGCGCTCGTTGGTGGTTTGATAGTCATTCAGCATTTCCTGGAAAAATCGAGCCTGCTTTTCCAGGACTTGCTGTGGTGTGCGGCATTCTGCGAGATGGCTCGGAAGGTCCAAGTAGGCCCTGCTGCGTCGCCCGACGAGTCCGATCATCTCAACGTTGGTCTGCGCCAAGGCGCGTGCGTAGCGATTGGCCTCACCGTCCGATCCGAAGCTCCAGAACTGCTGCATCAACTTCTCGAACTGCTCTACAGGTGCGGTCGTCGACCAACCGAGCACTTGAGGTGTCATTCGTTCTGCCGCCATTTCCGGTCGCTCCAGCTTTTCTGAATAGAACAATTTCTCATTCGCGGAGGCCCCCGTTCGCGCCTCTTCCATCGCTCCCTTCGTAAGCTTGCCGGAAGTACGGCCCCTTCTCGACAGCTGATGCCGGCCCCTTCTACTCTGCGCGTGCTTCGGATTGGCTACCACGGTCGACCTCCCATGATGGGTTGAGCACTGCTTGGACCGCCGAGCTCCGAGCAACTTGTCTACTTCCCTCAACCTGAGCTCATTGACCCGGCTCAAGCGGATCCTGCGAAAACGCGAGATCTGCCATTACGGCTTGCCCATGGATGGACATCAACGGACAGCAACCTTGCTGCCGAGTTGGCTAGTAAACCGAATGGATGCCTTTTGGTTTCCGTATGCCGCCTTATCGGAGTATTTCACCGCACGGCATCGGATGGTCAGCGTGTCACGCGCGTACTGAATGTACGTACTCGCTCGAAGTTCACTCGAAGAAGAATAGGAACCCTGGTAGTTCCTTAAAGGGTTTGTTGGGCCTCATAGGCTCTGTCTCTGTCCTACAATCTGTCGATCACGGTGATGACCAGGGAAACGGCGGGCAATCGCTCGTGTGCCTTTGCCCCACTACTCCGCCGCCTCTTTCGCGAGGAACCCGCCGGATTGGCGTGCCCAAAGAGCCGCATAAAGACCGCCCTTGGCCAACAGCTCGCCGTGTGTGCCCTGCTCGACGATGCGCCCCCGGTCCATGACCACCAAACGGTCCATGGCAGCAATCGTGGAAAGGCGATGCGCGATTGCAATGACCGTCTTACCTTCCATGAGATTGTAGAGCTGCTCCTGGATGGCTGCCTCGACCTCCGAGTCGAGCGCGCTGGTCGCCTCATCGAGGATGAGAATAGGCGCATTCTTCAGAAGGACTCGGGCAATAGCCACGCGCTGGCGTTGACCGCCGGAGAGCTTCACGCCTCGCTCGCCTACATGAGCTGCGTAGCCTTCGCGCCCGCGCGCGTCTCTGAGTTCCATGATGAAGTCGTGGGCATGTGCCTTCTTGGCTGCCGCGATTGCTGCTGCCTCGCCGGCACTTGGGTTTCCATAAAGGATATTCTCCATCACCGAGCGGTGGAGCAGGGAGGTATCCTGCGTCACCATCCCAATGTGAGCGCGGAGACTGTCCTGAGTGACCTCGGCGATGTCCTGCCCGTCGATCAGAATGCGTCCACCTTCCAGGTCGTAAAAGCGTAGCAGCAGATTGACCAACGTCGATTTGCCAGCGCCGGAGCGACCGACCAGCCCAACCTTCTCACCGGGGCCGATCCGCAGAGAAAGACTGTCGATGACACCGCCATCCTTTCCGTAATGGAAGCTCACGTTCTCGTATCGGATTTCCCCTCTAGTAACGACGAGCGGCTTGGCATTGGGCCGATCAACGACATCGATGGGGCGGCTGATCGTCTGCATGCCCTCTTCGACAGTGCCCATGGC
>QGVC01000111.1 GCA_003242645.1 Pseudomonadota bacterium | reverse complement strand
GGGCAACATCGTCACCGGCATCGACCTGGGCCGACGGATGGGCACACATCAGCTCTATGCCCTGACGACACCGCTCCTTACCACGTCATCCGGTGCCAAGATGGGCAAGACCGCTGCCGGGGCTGTCTGGCTCAATGAGGACCAGCTGAGCGCGTACGAGTACTGGCAGTTCTGGCGGAACACGGAGGACGGCGACGTCGAGCGTTTCCTGAAGCTGTTCACAACGCTTCCGCTCGACGAAATCACGCGTCTCGCCAGCCTGCAAGGCGCGGAGATCAACGAGGCGAAAAAAATTCTGGCGACTGAAGCCACGGCATTGGTGCATGGCCGGGAAAAGGCTGAGGCGGCAGCCGAGACGGCGCGAGCCACCTTCGAGCAGGGTGGCCTGGCGGCTGGCCTTCCGACTGTCGAGATTTCCAAAACCGAGCTGGCGGCGGGCGTAGGCGTGCTGGCTGCTTTCGTGCGCGCTGGTCTCGCGAAGAGCAACGGCGAAGCCCGTCGTCACGTTCAGGGTGGCGGCCTGCGGATCAACGACGAGGTCGTGAAGGACGAACGGGCAGTCATCACCGAGAAGGACCTGACGTCCGAGGGCGTCGTCAAGCTCTCGCTCGGCAAGAAGCGCCACGTACTTCTGCGACCCATCTAAGGGATGTCTGTCACGAACGATGGTGTCCTGGCACTACTGCTTGGACACACTCGTTCCGGACGACCAGCCAGAGACGACTCCTGAAGTTCCTGAATTGTTGCGCTTTGCCGCGGGCTTTTGCGTCGGCGCTGCTGATGATCGCGACTTGGGCCTGCTTGGCGCTTGCTCCGTCTCGCTCCTTGGTGGCGTGACCCGCTGGTTGGGCGTCATCTGGAACATTTCGCGGAAAATGCCTGGCGCGACCAACGACAGCGGGTTCACCAACACCTCCGGGTTTTCCATCGGCCCCCGAATTGCGAAGGTCATGCCCAAGACGCCTTCACCTTGTGGACCGGTCAAGAGCTGGCCAAGACCGGGAATAAAGCCAAGCGCCGAATTCAGACCCTGCAGCGGCACATAAGTGCCGCCGATGTTGACCTGCCGTGTGCGGAAATCGGCCTTTCCGCGCAACGTGGCGCCGACGAGCGGTCCTCTGATCTCTGAGTCGTTGATGACCAGCTGGCCGTGACCGATGGAAAACGGCAGGCGCATCCAGTCGAAATCGAACGCCTGTCGGATAACCCTCCGCTGGCGTTGCGCGACGTACGGACGAGTGTCGTCGGGAACCTGTAGCACCTCGCTGACAACAGGGTCTCCGAGAATTCGGAAACGCTCGACACGCAAAAGGCCAGTTTTCTCTGCGGCTCCGCGTCCATCGAGGTTGATATCGAGCCTCATCCGCCCGCCAACGACGTTGGGATAAAAATCGACGAGCCGAAACGCCTGCCCGGCATCATCCGTGAGAACCACAATCTGCCGTGGCTGATTGCGGCCCGTATAGAGTTCCGCAGTGAGCGGCTTACCCCCGTCGAGAACGCCTTCAGCTTTGAACGCCGTCAGCTTGCCGTCCCGCCTTGACAGCTTGAGCGACAAGTTTCGAAGCGAAACATCCGAAAAACCGATAACGTTCGAAATAGTGGCCTCGAAATCCGTGCCGGGAGCGTCCTTCCGCCTAGGTTTCTCGTCCTCATTTTCCCCAAAGGAGAATAATGCCCGGAAAACCTCACGCCCGTCGTATGTCTGGCCATTGGCGCGAATGTGCCAGACGTTGTCATTTCGCAGAATTCCGCGAACATCGAGCCGCGAAACAATATTCACCGAATAATCGGGGAAATGAAATTCCCGGATCTTGTCATTGGCATCCAATCCGATCCAACCGCCAATCGCGATGTCGTCGCCGACGACCTTGAAATCGCGCAGCTCAGTTTCATAGCGTTCGCCGCGGCGCAGATCGAATTGCATAATGGCGTGGCGCCCGGCAGGTTTCCGCCATACCACGCGATCCAGAATAATGTCCGCACTTGTGAGATCCGCCCAGACATGCACGCGGCTCTCGCCCCTCTGATCCTGAGTGATCGTGACCTCAACTGGGACTTCGCCGTGCACATGGTGATCCGGATCGATCCGGAGCTGATCACGATCCGCGCGATCCAGCGTCGCCTTCAGGCGGAGCGGCGGCTGCTTGCCCGGCGGTGCATCGAAAATGCGCTGCCATTCGAATTTCACCGGAACGCTTGAAACGAGCAGGTCACCTTTGGCGTCGATGGCGCGATCGGAGATATCAAAGGTGATTGTGGCTGCCTGAGCATCATGTTTGCCAATCAGATTGCGGGCGCGCCCCTCCAGCAGCTTGCCGCGACCTTCCACCTGCACATCCGCTAGCGCCAAGTGCTTTTTGAGTGGGAATTTGAATGTCAGCGCAGCCTCGACCTTGCCTTCAAAACTTTCAGTGCGCTCATTCAGCAAATGGCCAAGTTCGAAGGGTTTTTGCGCTAGAAGCGCCAGGACCGAGGACACGGACGCATTGGCCTGAAGGGCAAGCTCTCCAATCGGCGGATCCGCCATGACGTCAGGAGCTGTGAAGCGTGCCGCAGCTAACGTGAGCTTTCGACCACCTCCTAGGGGCAGATGCGCTTCCGGGACGGTCACTTCCAGCATCGGCCCTTCAAGACGAATAAGCCCGCGCGGAATATGCAGCATCGGAAGCTGTGCTCCCGGTTGCATCACGACGTCCGCTGCCTGTATGGCGACAGACAGCCGCCCTTGTTCCGTGCCCCCCCCAATTGCGGATCCACGGAGATAACGGAAGCTGCCGCCCAGCACGCTCCCCTGCTTGATGCTGTCCCGAACCCAGGTGCGCGCATTGCTGCCAAGCGCGCTCGGCCAGATCCCCAACATGGTCGCAACCGGAACGGTCGACATATGTCCTTCGACCCTGACCTCTGGCGCACTTCCCCCCGTGGCCTCGCCTTCGAGGTATAGTTCGCCGGAACCTGCGAACAGGGTCTTCGTGATCGTGAAAGCACCCGTTTCAGGTTTGAACGTTCCCCGCGCGCTGAGCGATTCCAGGGCCACGGGGGCCATGTCCGTTTCCTCGGGCGCGAGCTGCCCTCCCAACCCCTCGATGTGGTACGTCCAGACCTCGAGACCGTCCACGCCCACGGAGCTGGCAACCCGCCCCTGTATAGTGACCCGGCTCTGCCCCCAATGGAGCGTCGAAGGCTCGATACGTAGGGCATGGGCGCCGGGATCATATTTCAGATCGAAATTACCGCCGGCAATCCTGAGCGGCAGACTGCCCAGCCACGGGAGTGTCACCTCTCCTCCGCCAACGTCCAAAGAGAAGCTGCCGCCCAGCACTTCACCTCTCGACGTCAATCGCAGATGCACGTCGCCATTGGTAGGGAGGTTGAAGGCCGATAGCGGCGCAAGGGCCGGAAGGGTGTCCGCAATCGTCCGCGGGATGAGGTTCCGTACGGAGGCCTTCAGGCTCACCTCCTGCTGGTCACCCGAGGCCTCGGTCCAGAATTCGAGCTCCCACGGCCCTTGCCCGGAATCAATCATCAGAGACCCGCCGATCTGGCTTCGGGCCCGTTTGTGCCGAAGGGCCATTTCGGCCTGAGGAACGCGCCACACGGTCGGCTGCCCCTCATGGTCGAGGATGACCGTGGCGTCCCGTATGCCGATCTGGCGGAGATAGAACGAAGCGTCTTCGCGCTCTCGTGCCTTGGCGGTGGCTTCTGCGATGACCCGCGCGAGGTCAACCTGGCGAAGGGCGATGGGAAGGCCGGATGCGGCGACTGAGCTGTTCGGATCGCCAGTCTCCTCTCCAGCCCCTATCGTTACGCTCTTGGCCGCAAGTCCAGCATCCGATGCCTGGAGGCGCGCAAAGCTGAAGGTCAACCCCCGTTCCCGCGAGTACGTGAGCAGGAGCTGCGGCTCGATCAAAACGACCTTTCGCGGAGAGAATCGGGCCGACCACAGCGCATCCCTGCTGAGTTCGAGCGCCGCCAGAGGCGCTACCACAACCGGACTGCCCTGGGCATCGGTCAAACGAACATTCCGTAGACGGAATTCTATCTGTCCCTGTTCATTGAGACGAACAAGCGCGCCTTCCACATCCACGCCGAGCTCGGGCATCTCAGCCGCGATACTGCGAGCAATGGGGTCGGCCAGGGCGTTGAGAGAGATCGGTCCGTAAAGAAGTCGTATGTAGAAGCCAATCCCGGCCAGCACGGCAAGCGCAATCAGAGGTAGCGCGCATTTCATGCCGAACCAGCACGGTCTGGCGACTGACCGCGCAAACGCCGGCAGGCGGACGGCGCTCAGGGTTGAGCTTACGGCCTGGCTCGCGCGCCGCAACGGCCCAGCATCTTCGCCTGGCCTTCTGATCACGCCCGTCCCTCTCGTCAGACCCCGCTTACGCTTTGCAGCAGCAACAGCTCATCCATCGGTAAGCAATGAGAGTCCGGAGCAATCCCAACGATTGAAACGCCAACAATCTCCGAGTGCCGACCTGAGAAATCACTTTGATCGAGAATCACTGCTTGCGGTACCGCGTTCTTCAAGTTACGTCCACGCACGATTTGCGAGGGCAAAGCGTCGAAACCAAGGCAGGTCAGATGGTTGTTGAAGGTGTCGAGGCTCCCGACTTCGAGCTGCCGACAGAGACGGGAACCGTTCAGCTGAAGAAGCTCCGGGGAAAGCTCGTCGTTGTGTATTTCTACCCCAAGGATGACACCTCTGGTTGCACGGCAGAAGCACGTGACTTCAATGCCCTCAGAGAAGAATTCGAGTCGGCTGGAGCCGAGCTGATTGGGATTTCGCCCGACAGCGTCGAGAGCCATGCCAAATTTCGTAAGAAGCACGGATTGAGCATTACCCTCGCCTCGGATCAGCAAAAGACGGCGGCCGAGGCCTACGGCGTTTGGGTGGAAAAGTCCATGTATGGTCGCAAGTACATGGGGGTCGAGCGCTCAACGTTTCTCATCGACCGGGATGGGAAGGTGGCGAAGGTGTGGCGCAAGGTCAAAGTGCCGGGGCACGCGCAGGCTGTCTTAAAGGCGGTCCGCGAACTCTCAGCCTAAAATTCCTCCACGGACGGCAGTGATTCTCGCTCGGAGGCGTGTTAGGCTGCGCCACTGCCATAAGCCAGATGGTTAGAGACGCGGAAGAGCTGTCGTCGCATGTCTCTACATGCGCGGGCTCACCGGTCAGTACGAGTGGAGGTATGCTTTCATGTTACCCAGCTTTTCCGGCAAAAGGAATGAGAAGGACGGCTCTTCCATCCCGACACCATCGGCGTCTCGGCGCCTGAATGGCGAAGGCGCCGGCATCTCCATCATCGGCCCCGACCTCATCATCATCGGCAACCTCGTTTCGAACGGTCAGGTGCAGGTCGACGGCGAGGTTCAGGGCGACATTCACGGCAGCCAGGTGGTGATCGGCGAGGCTGCCCGGGTCACAGGAAGCATCATTTCGGATGAGGTGGTCATCCGCGGAACCGTCACTGGCTCAATCCGTAGCCGGAAAATCATTCTGCAGTCGGAGAGCAAGGTCGAAGGCGACCTCTACCACAAGTCTCTCGCTATCGAGCAAGGCGCCTACTTCGAGGGCAAGTCGCGTCGGGTTGAAGATCCCCTTGCCGGCATTCAGCGCCCCGAGCTCCCGTCGGCCTCAGCCAGCGCCAACTAACTGAGCCAAGCCAAGCATCTTTCGTCTTACGCGGCCCACGGCACCAGTTGCAGCCGTGTTCCGCCAAGCTGCTCGAACGTTCGTGAGCGGCACGTAAAGACGATGACCTGATGCGCTTGAGAGGCGTGGCGCAAGGCCTGGAACAACGCCTCGATCCGCTCGTCGTCGGAATAGACAAGTGCGTCGTCGAGGATGAGCGGCGTTGGCCGACCAGCGTCGGCCAACAACCGCGCAAAAGCCAGCCGGACGAGAACGGCAATTTGCTCCTGCGTACCATCGCTCAAAGCCCTCAGCTGCTCACGAGCAGCTCCGCGGGCAATGGCCTCCACGCTGAGATCCTGACCGAAGCTAATCGCGGCATTTGGAAATAGCAGGTGCAGGTACGGCTCAAGTCGCTTCACAACCGGACTGAAGTAGCGCTCGCGGGAGTGGCGCTCCACCTCATCAAGCGTGGCCAGAAGGAGGTCCAGGGCAGCTACCTCTCGTTCGTAGTGCCGTACCTGCTCCCTATAGGTTGCTACGCGCTCCTCAAGTTCGTTGATCCGCGCGGTAAGACCATCCTGCCCGTCGCGCTCGATCTCGCGTTCGAGCACTGCGAGATCGCGTTCTAGCTCGATCAGCTGTTCGGCGCGATTATGTTGCTGGCGCTGAGCTTCGGATAGCTCGGCTTGCAATGCCCCAAAACTGGCCTCATCCGGAGCCTTCTCCTGCCAAGCCGTTCGCTCGCGGATGGCTTCGTTCAGCGCCTCCGTGGCTGCAGCAAGCTGAGCCTCAGCAGCAGCGAGCGCTTCAGCCCGCTGCTCGGAGGGTGGCAACTCCGCATTGAGAATTGCCAAGCGCTCTGCGCGCGCATGGCTTTCCGCGATGTGTCGAGCAAGCGCCTCGCGGACTTTCGCGTGCTCGGCGGCAATCTGCTCAACGACCTCCTCTGCGGCCTGAAGTTCCTGACCGAGGCGATCCAAGGCTGCTTCGATGACCGCGCGCTCCGGAAGATCGGCGTCAAAGGCGACATTCGGCTGACGCGCAACTAATGCGGTCAGGCGATCCACCTCCTTGGTTAGCTGTTCCAGGCCGTGAGGCGCGCGCGTGGCAAGTCGGTCGGCCGCCTGCGCCTGCTCCCGCTCGAGCTGCTGCCGTTCCTCCAGTCGCTGACGTGCCTCTTCAAGTTCGGCAACGCCCATTTCGGCCAAAAGCTCTTCTAGGACCGCGCGGTGCGCCTCGAGGTCCGCTTTGTCCTCCTCGACGCTCTCGGAAACGGCCGGGTCGATCGCGATTGTGCCGATTCCCGCAATGCGGATTGTCAGCGGCCGCGAGGGCGTGAGAACTGCACCGTCAGCCAACGGTCGACCATCGACGACGAGTTTTCCGACGCCCCCGGGCTCGTAAGCGATCCGAACTTTCGGCAACTGCGCCGAGATCCGCGCTTCCAACGTTTCTATGGAGCGCGCCTCGCGCATGGCAGCTCCCACGCGCTGTTCAGTGACGGTGTTTAAAGCCAGCAGATTGCCAATCTCCTCAATCCGCTGAGCAGCCCTACGGGCTTCCGCCAGCCGCTGTGACGCCTCAGTCAGTTGCCGCTCAGCCTCCCGTCGCCGATCCAGCTCCAAGCGTGCTTGGAGACGCCGCTGTTCATTCGTCAGGTCACTGCGCGCTCGATCTCGACGCGCACGTGCTGCTGTCACTCGGCTGTCAAGCGAAGCAAGATCTTCCTCAAGGCCGCGCCGCTTATCCTGCGCAGCCGCGATCGCTGCTTCAAGCTCGCCCGCATCCTTAAGCTTGCCGGCTAAAAGATCACGCGCTCGCTCTGCGTCCGTTTGTCGGCTGACACAAGCTTCTACTTTGGCTTCGGCAACTTTCAAACGGTTGCGAGCTTCGGCTGCTTCATCACACCGCTTTTTCAGGCCCGTGATACGCTGATCAAGCTCGGCATTAGCAGCCGGATCTTTCAGCGATGCCCGGCGTGCTCGCAGTTCTTCTGCCCTGCTCAGCCGGTCGGCGGCCTTCTGTGCCTCGGCCCGTGCCGCTTCCAGTTCTCGCTGCGTCTCATCGAGCTTTGAAATGGCGGCCGCATAAGCTCCTGTGGGACGGGATCTAGAATCAGTGACGAGCCCCCGACGTTGCTGCAGGATCTTCTCGCGGATGGCTCTCAAGTCGTGGCCCCCCGAACTCGCCACCGCGATTTCGCGCTCGATCACACGGCTAAGCAGGCTGCGTTCCTCTTCATCCAGTTCCACCGGCTCAAACGATGCACGTTGTTTCACCCACAAGAGGCCTAGCCCGTTCTCCTTTCCATTGCACTGAAGGAGCTCCAGAGCGCGCTGGTGTGCCTCGTCGCCCCGCGCAACAACTTTGCCGGAGCCGAGATCCATGAGGAGCGCCTGACGATCACTGACGTATTGCTTGCGCAGCCGCCATAACTTGCCGTCCACCTCAAAATCCGCCTCGATGAGGGGGGCTCCGCCGCTATACGGGCGCAAGCTTTCGATGCTTCGCGACTGCGTTGAGTGGCGAACGGTGAATAGCGTGTGCAGCGCCTTCAGGATCGTTGATTTGCCGAGTTCATTGGGGCCCGTGAGCACATCGAGGCCGCCCGAAAGTCCTTCCAACGCGACCGGTTCGGTGAAGCAGCCAAGCTCGCGCAGTCTGATCGCGCGGATCTTCATGCCCGCTCTCCCCTGCGGAGGTCCTGCCAAAACAAATAAAGTTTCTGGAGGGCCAACGACGCGACGGCAGCCTGATCGCCTTCTCCATCGTGCGCTTTGGCGCTCAGCAGTTCTGCGACGCGCCTTAAATCACCCGCCCCAAATTCCTCGAGCTCAATCGCCTCGGGCAAGACCTGCAAAGCTGTTTTGTCAACGGACAAATGAAACAAGCGCCGATCTAGAGCGGCCAGTCTCTCCTCTGCGTCTGCCCACGTGGAGAGCGTCGCCGTTCCCCCCAGCGCCAGCTTCACCAGCAATCTCTCGGGGTGGGAGATGGTCTCGACGATGCTGCGCTCGAAATGCGCCATCGTCTCTGGGCCGACAATGGTGACGTCCCTTTTCCACCAGGTGAAGTGCGCCGTCGCGCGGCGTTCCACCACGGGCGGCGCGCCTGGTCCCTCCAGCGTTACGACCAGAGCGAAACCAGGCTCGTTGTCGGGAAAGCGGTCCGGTTCCGGTGTCCCGGAATACCATGCCCGGCTTGAAATCTGTGTGGCTCCGTGCCAGTCGCCCAACGCAAGATAATCCAGCCCCGCGAGCTCCGGCCGCTTCGGCGCTATCGGAACCGATGCATCACCATCCCCGCTGCCAAATCCCTGAATGGAGCCGTGGGCGAGACCGATGCGATATTGGGCGCCCGGTGTTGCAGCCTGGTCCATCCACGCCGTGGGATCGTCCGATGACGTACGTCCGTTGAGCGGCGCGGGGAGCAGAGCGACACCATCGGCAATGGTCACCGGGCCAGGTTGCAGATGCAGAGTCACATTCCCCGGAAGACCAATTCGAGCTAATCGCTCCCAAATGCCGCCGGCTTGCTGGGGATCATGATTACCGGGAAGCAGATGCCAGATCAGCCCCTCCTCCCGGCGCATCTTGTCGAGGGACTGGTGGAGATCGCGCTCAGGCACGTCAGGCGAGTCGTAAACATCGCCTGCAACGAGGATGTGGCCGGCCCCAACCGACCTCGCCGTTTCAGCAATTCGCCCAATGACATCGAGGCGCGCTTGGCGAAGCAACGGAGCCTTCTCGGGGGGAAAACCTGCAAAGGGCTTGCCGATCTGCCAATCGGCGGTGTGGACGAACGTGAACCTCATAGCCACATAATGTTCCCATTATGTTCTCATGGCAAGCGCTTATGTCCCCGAGCGGCTTTTCGTTTGTGAATATCTGGCCGGAGTTGCGCCGACGTTGCGCTTGCCGCATGAATTGGCGCCGCCCTCAAGGCGTGGGTGGGCTGGGAGAAAGCATGACGGCAGATGTTGAGACCATAGTCGTGGGCGCGGGGGTCGTCGGGCTCGCGATCGCCCGCAGTTTGGCTGCAGCCGGGCAAGAGGTGATT
>QGVC01000524.1 GCA_003242645.1 Pseudomonadota bacterium | reverse complement strand
GTTCTGAATTTGTCGGGTCATCGTACAACTTTTCTAGCATTGGCCCGACCTGTTCGCAAGGCGCAGCTCGGAATACCAGCTCGGCAGGAGGCTCAGGACGCGAACTATTCGGCATTTGCCTGGTTAAGAATAAGCGAATGAAAGGCCGAACAATAACGGCACGACCTAATCCAGGAGGAAACGCTCATGAACAGACGTGAAGTGATCAAGCTCGGCGTAGCTTCCGTTGCAGCCAGTGGCCTCGGCGCAGCCGGAAGTCTGACCGCATTCGCCCAAGACAAGCTCATCCTCAGATCTTCGGACGTTCACCCGCTCGGCTATCCCACCGTCGAAGCCGTCGTGCAAATGGGGAAGAAGCTCGAAGCGGCGACCAATGGGCGCATCTCTATTCAGATGTTCCCAGCCATGCAGCTCGGTGGCGAAAAGGAGATGATCGAGCAGGCCCAGATTGGCGCTCTGCACATGGCCCGTATCAGCGTTGGCCCCGTCGGAACCGTTGTCGACGAGCTCAACGTCTTCAACTTGCCGTTCGTGTTCCGTGACGAAGCGCATATGCGCAAAGTCATCGACGGCGAGATCGGCCGGGAAATGCTGGATAAGGTTTCCTCCAATCCGGAAACAAAGCTTATCGGCCTTTGCTGGATGGATGCCGGATCACGGAATGTCTACACGAACAAGCCCATTCGCAAGCCCGAGGACTTGGCCGGCCTCAAGATCCGCATGATGGGCAACCCCATTTTCGTGGACACCATGAATGCGATGGGTGGAAACGGCATTTCGATGGGCTTCAGCGAGCTCTACACCGCCCTCCAAACCGGTGTCGTCGACGGAGCCGAGAACAATACGCCGACCTACGTCACCCACAACCATCATCAGATCGCCAAGTACTTCTCGTTTACCGAGCACCTCATCATTCCGGAGATCCTCGTATTCTCGCGTGTGGCCTGGGAAAAGCTGTCCAAGGAGGACCAGGATCTCATCAAGAAATTTGCTGCCGAGGCCCAACAGGAGCAGCGGCAGCTGTGGGATAAGATGGTCGAGGAGTCGATGGCGAAGCTCAAGGCAGCGGGTGTCACATTCGTCACCGACGTCGACAAGAAAGCTTTTCAGGAAGCAGTCAAACCCGTTTACGACAAGTACGGCGCCGCTTACGCTGACCTGATTAAGCGGATCCAGGCCGTGCAGTAGCTGCTTGCGCCCGCGAAGCCGAAGCTTCGCGGGCTCACCGGCCACATAGGCGACCCAAATAGCTTTTTCCAGCTGCTGCAGAATGCCAGGCTGATGTTCGAGCGCTACGTCAGAGCCATGAACGTCCTGCATCGCCTCTGCATGGTGATTGCAGGACTTTGCCTTCTTGTCATCACCATCATCATTCCGTGGGGCGTCTACAGTCGCTACGTGCTTGGCTACGGATCCCAGTGGCCCGAGCCCATTGCGATTATTCTGATGATTCTTTTCACGTTCTCCGCTGGCGCCGTCTGTTATCGCGAAAACCTGCACATCGCAGTGATGATGGTGCCAGATATGACCTCTGGGATTGCCCGCACTTTGATCGCCTGGTTCATCGAGCTGTGTATGCTAGGCACATCCTTGTTCCTGTTGTTTTTTGGCTGGGGCCTGGTCAGGACCACCTGGAACCAAGTGATGGCGCAAATGCCTGTCATTCCTGTCGGGTTGACCTATCTGCCGATACCTCTTGGTGGTCTGATTATTGCCCTGTTTGTCATTGAGCGGCTCTGGTCAGGCCGTTTTTTCGCCCCAGCGGAGGGGGAAATACCGTTCCAATCACCGGCGGGCGACGCGAACTGATCAAATCCGCGGGCAGACGAGTATCGCGCGATGGATGCACTGGTCCTCCTAGGCACATTCGGATTCCTCATCATCGTCGGTGTTCCAGTGGCCTTCTCGCTGGGGCTGGCGGCCATCGTCGGCGCTCTCTGGTACGGCATACCTCTTCAAGCGGTAATGCTCAAAATTTCGGACGGCGTGGACGAGTTTGCGCTGCTCGCTATTCCATTTTTCGTATTAGCAGGCGCAATCATGGCCGAAGGAGGAATGGCGCTGCGCCTCATCAATCTGGCGAAAGTTTTCGTCGGATTTATTCGCGGTGGGCTCGCGCTCGTTAATGTGCTTGCCTCCACGTTTTTCGGATGCATCTCGGGGTCATCCGTCGCGGATACGGCGTCCGTCGGCTCAGTGATGATTCCGCAAATGGAAAAAAATGGTTATCCGCGGGTTTTCGCGACTAACGTCACAGTCTGCGGATCCGTGCAGGCCATCCTAATCCCGCCCTCGCACAACGCCGTCATCTACTCGCTCGCGGCGGGAGGCACCATCTCCATCGCCCACCTTTTTCTGGCGGGCGTTCTGCCAGGTTTGCTCCTTGGCCTCACGCTGATGGTCATGATTTTGTTCATGGCTCATCGGCACAACTATCCCAAAGGCGAGGTTGTCTCGCTGCGCCAGGCCGTTCGCGCTATGGTCGACGCGTTTTG
>QGVC01000523.1 GCA_003242645.1 Pseudomonadota bacterium | reverse complement strand
GGGAATGTTATTAAAGAGAGGGACAGTAAACGGGTTTACGCGAACAGATAAGTACGCCTTCATACTCAAGAGCATGCAGGCGCGGCTCGGGGATATCGTTGCATGCCGAGCGGAAGTGCCTCAACCTGGCCGAGATGGTGCCAAGGAGACAGTCATCGTGTGGGGGCGAATCTCGGCAATCAGCCGCTTCAATCCCTTCTTTCCCGCGGAAGCAGCTCAAGAGCTCGCCGAAGAAGGGATCGCCCTTCACGATACGGTGCTGTCAACAACACGCGATCACCTTGAGGCAGAAGTCCTGATACTGGGTGCCACGTGTTCGCTCGACGTGGATCGACCTTATCTGAGCCCATTGTCATATCCGGTCAAGCCGGCGTCAGAAGTGCTTCAGCCGCCAGCGGACGCGGTAACGAAACTCCTGACGGGGTCAGATGAACGTCGAGTGCTTCTACGGGTTGGCACACTCATTGGCCGGCCAGACGTCCCCATCAGTCTATCTGCAAAGGAAGTAGTATCGCGCCATCTCGCGATACTCGCGATGACGGGTGGAGGCAAGACAGTTGCGGCTCGACGGATTCTGCGCGAGCTCATAAAGATCAACTACCCTCTCATTATCTTTGATCCTCATGGTGACTACCTGGGGATCTACGAGAAAAGAGAAACGATCGGAGCGAGATCCGTAAAGCTGTTCTTTCCAAGAATTCGTGTGCACGATGACAGCAAGGACACGATCTCGGATTTGATCGCGAAAATGGGATCGCGACTAACTGATCCGCAGCTGCAGTTCTACCACTATCTTCTTTCCGCGACGGAACTGCGCGCTGGCGCTACGGCCACCGAGTACTTGGAAAATCTCCTTCGTCATGCACAGAACATCCAGGGTAAGCGAAGGCGCAAGGAAAGCGTGCCGGATGAGCTCTCCGACACGAGAGACATGACGATTGCGGCCGTTACGCGCAATCTGCACTTCGTGCATCAGACGCTGCTTCAAATGGAGGCTAATAATGAGAGGCTGCGCGATCGGTTCAGCACGTTCAGCTTCGACGAAATGCCCGATCCGCGGCACGAGCCGGAAAAGCTAGTAGCGCCTGGTCAGGTTTCGATCTTCTACCTCGCAGGCTACGATCACTTGGCACAGAGCGCCATTGTTTCAATGGTATTGGAACAGTTGTTTTCTCACCGCGCTAGGCTGTCAGGAGGCATTCCACCGTTTCAGGCCGTAATTGAAGAAGCGCACAACTTCATCCCAAGTCGAGCGGAGGGCACGGAGGAAACGCCGTCGCTCCTTACGATTCGCAAGGTGATCACTGAGGGGAGGAAGTTCGGTACGGGATTGATCCTGATTTCTCAACGCCCGGCGCGCCTCGATGAAACTACGCTCGCGCAGTGTAATAGCTTCCTCGTCCTGAGGCTGGTTAACCCGAAGGACAAGAACTTCGTGCGCTCAGTCATGGAGAATCTTTCGGAGAGCGATGCAAACATTCTCCAGAGCTTCGCTCCGGGCGAGGGGCTTGTGAGCGGACAAGCCGTACGGTTTCCGCTGCTCGTGAAAATCGACTTTGATGAGGATCTGCGCAGTGGTGCTATTGGAGACGAAGACTTCATAAACGAGGTAGCAACATGGAAACCGGGAGAAAGCCAGCGACGCAAGGAGAGGGCGCAGGAGCTGCTGCAGCCCATGTTGGCGGCAACGCGGCCGATAGAACTGGCGCGAGGCGCGGTAACCGGCGGCGAGGGGGTACGCGAATCGCGTGTTCGTCGAAAGAAGAAGGGTGTACGTCCGGCCGGATTCTAGTGGAGTGGCCACCGGAACCAATTCACCGGAACCAATTGGAGCTGGGGTGACAGGCACTCGACCTTAATCAAGAATACCTGCCTCGATCGCCAGTTCGATCGCGCGGGCGCCATGGCGTGCCTGCTTGGCGGATGGCAGGCGAAGCCATCCCGCTGCCGCGTATTCCCCGAGAGTATGGGCGACTCCGCGCTGCACATAGTTGAGGCGCTTCGTTGCAAGCCCCCAGTGGTGTATGCGCGCCCAGCCGGCAGCGTCAACCGCAAGACAGCGTTCGATATCGGACTTCACGCGCTCCTGGTCGGCCTCAGAAAGTTCAATCTGGGTCGGTTCGCCGGACGCTGTGTCAGCGAGTCGATGAAGTTCCGGAGGCAGCGGGTGGGACGGTGGAGACAGCTGTCGAGATACTTCTTCCCAACACTGAGGTTTCTTGCACCACTCGGTAACATTCCGTGAGCCGGCGGTCTTGCGGATCGCGCTGTCGACTTCGCGTGCCCACACGGTAAGAAGCTGCTTCAGTTCGTCGGAGATCGACTGATTGTTCCAGATCATCATCAGATCCACTTCTCCCTGTGACACATGAAAGAGAGTCGCAACCGTATAGGCCGCGATGTTGCCGGAGTAGGCAGGAAACTTCCCGGCACGTACGAGGCCCTTTGTAGCCCGTAAGATAATTGCCCCCCCGTCAAGTTCCTTAAAAAATTTTGGTTTTGGGAACACCCCCCG
>QGVC01000110.1 GCA_003242645.1 Pseudomonadota bacterium | reverse complement strand
CCGCGTGTCGTTCGACTTGAGGTCCGGCCGAGCCATGACTTTGACGGGAAACCCAAGTCGTAAAGGTGCCGCGGACATCTTGGCACCTCCCGTTCTGCTCGTGAGCCGTTGGCGCGCCAGCCTGATGTCTCAGGAAACGGATCCGACCAGACTGTGTTCCCGCACGTTATGAACCGAGACGGCCTTTATGAGTGTGGGATGGTGGCCGCGCCACGTCACCGAAGGGCGATCCGCTCAATGCGTGCCTCATCAAGCCCTACGCTGCGGGCCGCGGCGACGAGACGCGCCCACGTATCTTCCGGTAGAGGAATGCCTTCGGCGAGCCGCTGGCGGCGCGTGCGAATTTCCGGCTCGCCTGGCACCAGCACCTCGCCGCCAGGCTCGCTCGGCCGGGAACTCTTGAAGAACGCGACGTATCGTTTGACGTCGGCAGGGAAAAACTCCTCCGGATCGAGCTGCTTGGGATCGATGTAAATGGACAGCATGCCGTTGGCCCAGCGGCGACCCTCCTGCGCTGCGCCGGTGCCCGTCAACGAGCCACCGAGCAGCTCCACCATGAAGGCGAGGCCGGAGCCTTTGTGCTCGCCAAAGGCGCGGATCGCGCCTTCACCCTTCTTGTAGTCCCGGGGTCCATTTGGCTCGAGCGGGCCATAGAGCAGCGCGGGATCGCCGCTCATCGTGCCGTCCGGTGCAATGAGCGCATTGGGTGGCAATGCCTTGCCTCCCTGGCTCGCCACCAGAACCTTGCCTTCAGCGACGAGCGATGTCGCGAAGTCGAGAATGAGCGGCTCCTCGCCTGGCCGAGGAACGCCGATCGCGTAGGGAGCTGTCGACATGCGCCGGTCGACGCCACCGAAAGGCGCGACAAGGAGGCTGCCGGCGGCATTCACGAAATGAATCGAGACGAGCCCGGCCTCAGCAGCCATCTCCGCCCATTCGCCTACGCGTCCCACATGTCCCGAGTTGCGCATTGCGACGGCGGAAAGCCCCATCGTGCGGCATTTGGCGATTCCGATTTCAACCGCTTGGGGTGCAGTGGTTTGACCCAGTCCGTATTTCGCATCGACAACAGCCAGGACCGGCGTCTCACGTATGATCTCGACCTTTTGATCTCGAGCGAAAGAGCCGTCAGCGAGCCCTTCCAGATAGCGGGGGACTCGCACGACGCCGTGACTGTCATGACCCGTAAGATTGGCGCCGACGAGAGATTTCCCGAGCCGTTCTCCCTCCTCTCGCGAGCAGCCTGCGGCCACGAAAATGTCGCGCACAAGCTCCCGAAGATCGTCCGCAGCCACCTTGATCATGCACCGCCCCACTTGATTGAACCAGCTGACGCCAGCCTCGGCTCGAAGCTAGAGCAGATTGATCCGGCTTGTCACGATCGATCGGCGGGTGGCGGCTCTGCCAAGCTGGCAGGCCATTTGATTGCGATCACTTTGCGCGCCTGTTCGAAGCGGTTAGCCTGCTCTTGGAACTGCAAAGGGACAGGCGTCATGGATTTCTCCCTCCCCGCGGATCTCGAAGCCCTCGCCGAGAAAACTCTCGCGTTCGTAAAGAACGAGATCATCCCGTACGAAACTGACCCGAGATGGACCGCGCACGGCCCGACGGAGGAGTTGCGCCGGGAGCTGACAGAACGGGCCCGCAAGGCGGGATTGTTAGCAGTGCATGTTCCCAAGGAGTACGGCGGCCTTGGCCTCAGTCACGTTGGCAAGGCTGTGGTGTTCGAAGCGGCCGGCTATTCGATGCTGGGCCCGGTCGCGCTCCACTGTCAGGCGCCAGACGAAGGCAACATCCACCTTCTCGAAAAGGTGGCCAATCCCGAGCAAAAGGAACGCTACCTCCGCCCGTTGGCCACGGGTGAAGTCCGCTCATGCTTCGCCATGACGGAGCCGCATCCGGGGGCAGGCTCGGACCCCAGCATGCTTTCGACGCGTGCCGAGAGGGATGGCAACGGTTTCGTCATCCGCGGCCGGAAATGGCTGATCACCGGCGCCGATGGCGCGGCTTTCGCGATCATCATGGCGCGGACGGGCGACGACCCCAACGACGCCACCATGTTTCTCGCCGATCTGCCTAACCCGGCCTTCCGGATCACGCGCGTGCTCGACACGATGGACTCCTCGTTCATGGGCGGCCACGCGGTCGTGGAGATCGAGGACCTGCGTCTGCCGGGTGACGCGGTGCTGGGCGAAATCGGCCCGGGCTTCCGATATGCGCAGGTCCGGTTGGCACCGGCGCGGCTCACCCACTGCATGCGCTGGCTGGGCTCGGCGCAGCGGGCCCACGACATCGCTTCCGAGTATGCCCGGACCCGGAGCGCATTCGGCCAGAAACTCGGCGCCCACGAAGGCGTCAGCTTCATGCTCGCCGACAATGTCATGGATATGCATGTCAGCAGGCTCGCGATCCGCCATTGCGCTTGGCTGCTGGACCAGGGGCACCGGGCCTCATCGGAAAGCTCAATGGCCAAGGTGATCTGCTCGGAAGCCATCATGCGGGTGGTGGATCGCTCGATGCAGATCCTCGGCGGCAAGGGCCTGACGCGCGATACCGTCGTGGAGCGCATCTTTCGCGATGTGCGGGCTTTCCGGATTTACGATGGTCCGTCAGAGGTTCACAGGTGGGCGCTGGGCCGCCGGATTGTTGAGCGCAAGTGGTCCAACAAATCAGACTGACCTCAGCCCGGTGGAGCTTTCCTCGGCGAGGCGTCTGCGGATGCTGTCGAGGAGAATATCTGCGGCGCGCGTCGAGCACGCCAGTGGGATGTCATAGAGGATGGAGAGGCGGAGCAGCGCCTTGACGTCGACGTCATGCGGCATCGGCGTTAATGGGTCGATGAAGAAGAACACGACATCGATCTGACCGGCGACGATTCGCGCTCCGACTTGCTGGTCTCCCCCCCGAGGCCCGCTCGCCAACTTCTCCAGACGCAACTCGGGATAATGCTCCAGAAGAACGGTGCCTGTTGTGCCGGTCGCGACGAGATCGAGCTTGCGGAACACGTCCAGATTGCGCCCAACCCACTCCACCATCACGGGTTTCCGCGCATCATGGGCGACGAGGGCGATCTTCTTCATGGCGCGATGAACCTCTGAAGCCTCATCATTGGAGGTTGTCGGCAGGGGCCCGCGTCGTCAACGTAAGCGGGAGGCGTGTGTGCAGCCAAGCGGACGCGCTGGTCGGGGTGGTGCTCCAGCCAAAAAGAACGGGAACGACACTGGCGCCGTTCCCGATACCGCTTCTCCCCAGACTTGGACCGTCAGATCAGTTGGTCGCTCTAATGACGACCATGTGATCGACTGCGGCAGGATGTCGTAGCCAGCCGCGGGAGTCAATACGCCGTGTGTTCAGGATCAAATGAACTCGCGTTGACCGTGAGGAGGGTTGCGCCGTTGGCCGATGAGCGGTATCGGCTCACGGGGAGGGAACTCTCTGCTCTCATCCAGCAAGCGACAGGACGCGGTTGCGATCGCGCCGCTCGAAGGGACCCGAAGCCGTGCCGAAGCTCGCGTCGTGCCCTCAGTTGCCAGGACCTGGGCAAATCTTTCTCGACCATGTCGGCTGGATGGTGCCAGAAATGGAGCAGGCCTCTCTGGTCTTCGAGCGGCTCGGGTTTTCATTGACGCCTTACGCCATCCACGGTGATCGCGATCCCGAAACGGGCGAGGTGAAGCCGGCCGGCACGGCGAACCGAGTTGCAATCCTGGAACGCGGCTATCTCGAGATCCTCACCCCTGTCGATGGGGTCGATACGCCAGTGACCCGCCACATGCGCTCGGCGCTTGCGCATCACACGGGGGTTCATCTCATTGCGTTCTCAGTGAGCGATGCAGACGAAGCGGCAGATCAAATTCGATCCCGCGGATTCGAGCTGCAGCCAACCGTGAACCTCAAGCGACCGGTGGAGGCAGAGGACGGGTCGCAGGCTGAAGCTGCTTTCACCGTCATTCGTCCGTCTTTCGAGAGCTTTCCCGAGGCGCGTGCTCAAGTGTTGCGCCATCATACGCCCGAGCACATCTGGCAACGGCGCTACCTCTCGCGTGACAACGGATTGACCGGCCTGCTTGAGGTTGCATTGATCAGTGCTGATCCACCGGAAGCAGCGGAGCGTTACAGCCGTTTCTTGGGACGGGCCGCCGAGCAAGACGGGGCTTCTCTTGTCATCAATCTTGACCGCGGTGGGCTGCGCTTTCTCGATGCCCGCGGGGCCGCGGAGCATTTCGGCAGAGTTTCGAGGCCGCCCATGCCCGCGGTGGGCGCGATCACGCTCACCTCGAGCGACCTTGATAAGACGCGATATTTCTTCTTGAGTCAGGGGCTGCGGCCCGGGGCGATCAATCCGGGACATCTGCTGATCGACGAGTCTGAAGCGCTCGGCGTGCATCTGATCATCGTGCCGGAGTAGGAGTTGCGGGCTTCCGTTCCGCGGCGGCCGCCATCACACGCCGAGGTGGCGGTGCATCAAAGCTGGATCCGCCTTTAACGAAGCCGGCGATCCTTCGAAGACGACCTCGCCCTTCACGAGAATGACGATCCGGTCCGCAAGGCTGGTAATTGCATCGACTGTCTTGTCGACGATGAGCGTCGCGACGCCGGCGTTGCGGATCTGCGCGATGGTGCTCCAGATCTCCTCCCGAATGATCGGCGCGAGCCCTTCCGTTGCTTCGTCAAGGATCAACAATCGCGGATTGGCCAGCAACGCCCGTGCGATGGCCAGCATCTGCTGCTCGCCTCCGGAGAGCTGGTCGCCGCGATGACTGAGCCGTTGCGACAGTCGTGGAAACAGTTCGAGCACGCGCTCGCGGGTCCACTTCGAGCTTCCGTCGATGCCGGCGCGTTCCGCGATGGCGAGATTTTCGGCAACGCTGAGGGACGCAAAGATGCCCCGCTCCTCGGGAACATATGCAAGGCCTGCCTGCGCCCGGCGAAAGGTTGGCATGCCGGTCGCATCCTGGCCGTCGATCAGCACTTGCCCGCTCCGAGGCGCGACGAGGCCCATCAGTGTTCGGATGAGCGTCGTCTTCCCCATGCCATTACGGCCCATCAGACCCACGGCCTCGCCTGCGCTGATCGCAAGGGAGACACCGCGAAGGATGTGGCTCGAGCCGTAGTAGGTGTGGAGATTGCAGCCGGCCAACAGAGGAGCGGCACCTGAGGGGAGCGCCATCACGCGTGCCCTCCCAAATAGGCACGCTGCACTTGAGGATCGGCGCGCACATCTTTCGGCAGGCCTTCCGCAAGCACAGCACCGTCGACCATGACCGTCATCCAGTCAGCGACGGCGAAGACGAAATCCATGTCGTGCTCGACCAAAAGCACCGCGTGCTCGCGCGCCAGATCCTTGAGCAAAATCGTGAACCGCTCGCTCTCCTCAGGCCCCATGCCGGCCAGCGGTTCATCGAGCAGGAGCACACGCGGCTTTGCCGCGAGCGTCATGGCGATCTCCAGTTGACGCTGCTCACCGTGAGACAGCTGCCCGGCAAGACGATCATGGGAGTCTGCGAGACCAACGCGTTCGAGAGCTTCGCGAGCCGCCTTTACGAGAGCGGGTTCGCTGGCAGCGGAGCGCAGCATTTTGATGGTGGGTAGTCCCGCGGCAGCCTGGGCTGCGAGACGCACGTTCTCGAGCACGGTCAAAGACCGCAGGAGATTTGTGCGTTGAAACGAGCGGCCGACGCCAAGGCGCGTCATGCGCCATGCAGGCTGCCCGCTCACATCAACCCCGTCGAGATGGATCGTCCCTGAGCTGGGCTGCAGGTGCCCAGACAGCAAATTGACCAATGTCGACTTGCCCGCGCCGTTTGGGCCGATGACGGCGTGCAGCTCGCCCCGGTGCAAGCTGAGAGACACGTCCCGTACGGCGGCGAGGCCGCCAAAGTTGCGGCAGAGCTTCTTGGTGGCCAGCAGCGGCTCTGACGTCGTGCGCGGCTCAGCCATGAGGCACGCTCTCCGCTGCGGGTTCGGTCGGTGTCTTTTTCGGAGCTGCCGGCTGCAGCATTGGCCATCTGCGTGGTAGCCGCAGACCGCTCAGCCCTTTGGGCAGTGCGAGAACGACGAACAGGATCACCAAGCCTTGGACGAGCAGCTTACGTTCCGTGACGATCTGAGCCAGCTCCTCCAACCCCGTGTAGGCCAAGGCCCCCAAAATCGGACCATGCAGAGTGTTCAGACCGCCGAGCAGGATCATCATGAGCGCCTCTGCCGAGCGATGCCACGCGACGAGCTCGGGGTTCACGAAGCCGCGGTGCATGGCCCACATATGCCCCGCAACGCCCGCCAGCATTCCGGCGATCACGAAGGCCGCAAGTTTATAGCGGTAGGTATCGTAGCCCATCGCCTGCACGCGATGCTCATTGACGCGGATACCTTCGAGAACGCGGCCGAAAAGCGAGCGGAGCAGGAACACCAGGCCAATGTACATCAGCACCATCTGCACGAGGGCGACGTAGTAGATCGCAATCGGTCGCTGGCGGCGCGTCAGCGGAAGCTCGAAGCCGAACAGCGACAACACTGGCCGGGCGAGGAAGGCACCGTCGGCACCGCCGCCGATCTTCGTGTCATGGAACAGAAAGAACACCATCTGCCCGAACGCCAGCGTCACCATGAGGAAGAAGAAGCCACGCGTCCGGAGAGATAGCGCTCCGACGACGAACGCCGCGAGACCAGCAGCCAGCACAGCTGCAGGCAATGTCACGAATATCGACAGGCCCTGATTTTCGGGTGTTATGAGGTAAACGGTGTAGGCCGCGAGCCCGTAAAAAGCACCGTGCCCCAGGCTGACGAGCCCCGTGCAGCCAACAAGCAGCTGCAGGCTGAGGGCGAGCATGGCGGCGATCAGCGCATAGGTGCCAAGCTCGACGTAATAGGAGGGCACGGCAAACGGTAAAGCCGCGAGCGCTAGCGCCCCCGCTGCAAGGCCCATCCAACCGTATTTCGACGGAGGCAGCATCGGCCTTCCTGACGTCTACAGTTTACGGCGACCTCGGGCCAAAAAGCCCGGAGGGCCGCCACAGCAGCACGGCCGCCATCAGTACATAGACAGAAAGACCCGCGACCACCGGCAGGTAAGCCTTGCCGAGCGTATCGACGAGCCCGATCAGCAGCGCCGACCAAAAGGCTCCGGAAACCGAGCCCAACCCTCCGATCACGACGACAACGAAAGAGATGATGAGAAATCCGTCGCCCATATTGGGGTAGACGGAATAGAGGGGTGCCGCGAGCACGCCCGCCGTCAACGCCAGCGCAGTTCCGACGGCGAATACGGTGAGATGAATTCGCCGCGCGTCGATGCCGAGCACGTCGACCATTTCCGGCTTTTCCGCCGCGGCGCGGATCATGGCTCCCATTTTCGTCCGCTCGATCCAGAAAAACATCAGTAGTGCGAGCAGCAGGCAGATGCCGATCACGGCAAACCGGTAGGCCGAGTAGCTAAATCCCTCAGTGATAGGAATGGAGAAATCGAGCGCGGCAGGCACTGGCACGGAATGGAAGTCGTTGCCGACGAGCAGTGAGCGGCCTTCCTCGAAGAGCAGTATGAGGGCGAATGTCAGCAGCACCTGATCCAAATGCTCGCGGCGGTAGAAGTACCTGAAGAGGAACCGTTCCAGCAGCAGTCCGAGCACGATCCCGCCAACGATCCCGGCCGGCAATGCGATCCACAGCGAGCCCGTAGCGCTCGTCACCACGAACGCCGTATAGGCTCCCACCATGAACAATGAGCCGTGGGCCAGATTGATGATGCCCATGACGCCGAAGATCAGCGTCAGGCCGCTGGCGATCAGGAACAGCAGCAGCCCGTACTGCACACCGTTGAGGAGCTGGGCGAGAAAGCCGGCGATATCCATCACTGAAAAGACTGCGAATAGGAAATAGGGGAGGCGGATAGCGAAGGCAGGGAGCGAGGTTTGCTCCGCTGCCGGACCAAATCGATCTTCTAGATGTGCTATCCGCCAGTCACCATTCGCCCCCCGCTTCAAGCCATCTTGCAGCCGGTGCCAGGGTCGGCCAGCTGCTCGGCCGCAATGCCGATCACCTTGTTCTGGCCGTTTGTCACCTTCCGCAGATACATGTTGTGGATCACCTCGTGTGACGGCGACATCGACATCGGACCACGCGGGCTGTCGATTTTTGCGCTCTCCAGAGCCTTGTGCAGATTCTCCTCGTCCTCGATATCGCCGTTCACCGCCTCAAGGCCGACCGCGAGCAGCTGCGCCGAGTCATAGCCCTGCACGGCGTAGACATCCGCCTCACGGCCCGCCTTCTCCAGGAAGGCCTTGCGGAATGCGATGTTCTTCGGATTGTCGAGACCGTCGCCGTAGTGCAGCGCAGTCTCGATACCCTCGGCGGCCTCGCCCTGCGCCTGCAGCGTACCCTCAGTCAGGAAGCCGTTGCCGCAAAGCGGCACCTTGAGGCCCGCAGCTGCGTACTCCTTCACAAACTGCACCGCCCCGCCACCGGCGAAGAAGGCGCCCACGATGTCCACTTCTAGCCCAGGGATCTGCGCGAGCAGCGGCTGGAAGTTCGTTTGCGGGAAGGGCAGCTTGAGAAACTCGACGAACGTTCCCCCTTGCTCCTCAAGGCCCTGCTTGAAGCCCTCGCAGGACTCGGCACCGGCGGCATAATCCCAGCTGACCCAGATGCCTCTCTTGTAGCCTTTCTTGCCGGCCGCGAGACCGATGCCATAGGCGGGCTGCCAGTTGGAGAACGAGGCGCGGTAGACGTTGCGCGCGCACAGCTCGCGTGTGATAGCCACATTGCCGGCGTTGGGAATGATCGTGAGCGTGCCGCTCTCGCGGACGACGCGATGGATGCCCATCTGCACGCCCGAATGCACGGTGCCGATCAGCACATCCACCTCATCACGCTTCACAAGGCGATCTGCGTTTTGAGGTGCCAGCTCCGGCTTCGACTCGTCATCGAGCTTGATGAGCTCCACCTCGCGGCCGCCCAGCTTGCCGCCCTTTTCGGCGATGACCATCTCCACGCCGTAGGTGATGTTTTCGCCGAGCTTCGCGTACGTGCCGGAATAGGGCAGCATGAGGCCGATCTTCAGCGGCCGCTTCTGCGCAATTGCCCAACCTGTCGGCACCGCAGATAGCGCCGTAACCGCTGCCGCACCCTTCAACACGCCCCGGCGCGAAACGCCTTTCGCCTTCCTGATGGCCATGGCTTCCTCCCTTTGCTCCCCCCGGACCCTACCATCGCCCCGGGAAAGACGAACACCAAATCCGAACGGGGGTATGGCCCGCCCGCGCATCCGCGGAGAGCCGCCCTCGGCCCCTCGCTCGCATACGGCGCGGCTGAGCGCAAGATGGTTGCGGAGGGGAAGCCGGCGCTCACTTGCTGGGAGGGGTTGCTCTAGTGCCGATCTGGCCCAAAATACGAAAGTGAGTTGAGCTGCCGACGGCGCCCTTGGGGTTTAGGCTTTTGCGAGCGCCAGCGCATTGTCATGCGGAGAGATTATGACCGAAACTGAGCGTATCGTGCTGGACCCAGCCATCCTCTCGGGCAAGCCGGTGATTCGAGGAACCCGGCTCTCCGTCGAGTTTGTCATCGGCCTTTTGGCCGACGGCTGGAGCGAAGAGGATATTGTCCGCAACTACCCAGGCATCACGCACGAAGATATCAGGGCCTGTCTCGCCTACGCGCGTGATGTTCTAAGATCAGAAAGGGTTTATCCAAGCGCCGCATGAGATGCGCTTTCTCGCTGACGAGAATTTTCCCGGGGCGGCTGTGGAGGCGTTGTGTGCGGCTGGACACGATGTCATCTGGATTCGCACCGCGGCGCCGGGTGCAAAAGACGAGGCTGTCCTCTCTTGGGCGGTGCGTGAAGCG
>QGVC01000522.1 GCA_003242645.1 Pseudomonadota bacterium | reverse complement strand
CCTGGATGCACCGCCACTAAACGTCGTGACCGATGCGGCGCTACTCGGCACGAATGCGGACGGTGTGATCCTCGTTGCCCGAGCGGGGCGCTCAGAAAAGGCAGCACTGTCGTACGCAATTGAACAGCTCCGGAACGTTCGTGCTGACGTGCTCGGAGCCGTGCTCAATGACATCGACTTCAAGCGCGACGCCAGGTACTACGGCAAATACGGCTCCTACGGATATTATTATCATTACCACTACGGAGCCGATGGCGCCTAAACAGTAGGTGCGTTGCGTATCTTATCGACAAATCGGTGACGACCAGGTATGAGCTTGGTCGATCCGGGGCTTTAGTAGATGCTTATGTCGTTGGCCGGCTCCCCTGGCCAACCGATGCGCACGGCAGATCTCGAACCGCCCTCCGTCCTAGCTCCTTCCAAACATCGGTGCTGCTCGATCTTTCGTTGACAGTATCGGATTATCCACCGGCCAATTGATGCGGAGGTCAGGATCATTCCAAGACACACACCGATCCGTCAAAGGAACGTAATAGTCCGTGCATCTGTACGCGACCAGCGCGTAATCGGACGTAACGACAAATCCATGTGCAAATCCCTCAGGGAGGACGTAGAGTTGCCTCGCGTTCGTCCCCGACAAGAAGTACCCCACCCACGATCCAAACGTTGGTGAGCCAAGCCGAATATCTACAGCCACGTCGAAGATCTCTCCTCTTAGCACAGAGATCAACTTGCCCTGCGGGCGGGGCCATTGGTAATGGAGGCCGCGAAGCACATTGTTGCGCGAGCATGAGACGTTATCTTGCACAAAAGGGCGCGGGATGCCCGCCTCTCGATACGCGTCCTCTCTCCAGATCTCCAAGAATCGGCCTCGTTGATCGCGGAACACCTGTGGTTCAAACAGAAGTACCCCCGGCAATTCCGTGCATACCACGTTCATCGGTCAAACTCCTTTCGACCGACGATCTCCAGCAGATACTGGGCATAACCACTCCTTCCCATCGACGATGCTATAGCTCGGATCTGATCAGCGTCGATGTACCCCATGCGATAAGCGATCTCTTCCGGGCAGCCAACCTTAAGGCCCTGGCGTTTCTCGATCGTCGCGATAAAATTAGACGCTTCGTAAAGGGACGTGTGTGTACCGGTATCGAGCCACGCAAAGCCACGTCCCAGAAGTTCGATCCGCAGCTGACCACGCCGGAGATACTCGAGGTTCACGTCGGTTATCTCGTACTCTCCCCGACGCGATGGTTTCAGCCCCGCTGCGATTTCCACCACTTGATTGTCATAAAAGTATAGTCCCGTAACTGCCCAATTGGATTTCGGCCGAGCTGGTTTCTCCTCCATGCTCATAACTCGTCCATCTTGCGCTACTTCCGCTACGCCATAGCGTTCTGGATCGGTGACATGATATCCAAAGACCGTCGCACCGCTGATTTGCGCCGCTGCTCGCTGGAGAATCTCCGTTAGGCCGTGGCCGTAGAAGATGTTGTCGCCGAGAATAAGCGCGACGGAGTCATCCTCTATGAACTCACGCCCGATAGTGAATGCTTGCGCTAATCCGTCTGGCCGCGGCTGCTCTGCATACCGAAATGCGAGCCCCCACTGTTCTCCACTACCCAGTAGTTGCCGAAATCGTGGCAAATCTTGCGGCGTGGAGATCACTAGTATCTCTCTGATTCCCGCTAACATCAAGGTGCTTAGCGGGTAATAAATCATGGGCTTGTCGAATACAGGCAAGAGCTGCTTGCTCACTACGAGCGTTAGCGGGTGCAGGCGCGATCCGGCGCCTCCAGCTAGAATGATGCCCTTCATTCGTCAATCTCCTGCCCTTGCTTCGGCCCAATAACCCAAACCTAACCGCTCACCCCTGTAAGCACCAGATCGGACGCGCTCCCACCAGCTCCGGTTTTCCAGATACCATCTAACCGTTTTTCGAAGGCCTGTTTCGAACGATTCCCTCGGTTCCCACCCAAGTTGCTGACGAATCTTCTCAGCATTGATCGCATAACGCAGATCATGTCCCGGACGATCGTCCACGAACCGGATAAGTCGATCCCTAGGTCCGATCGCGGGATCCGGCGCAATGTCGTCGAGGATACCGCAAATTGACCGAACAACATCAATGTTTCGTCGCTCGCAGTTGCCTCCAATGCAATACGTGCCGCCCACCTCCCCTTTTTCGAGTACTGCCACAAGCGCCTCGGCATGATCGTCTACATACAGCCAATCCCGCACATTCTCACCTTTTCCGTATACCGGTAACGGTTTCCCCTCGAGTGCATTAAGAATCATGAGAGGGATTAATTTTTCCGGAAATTGATAGGGGCCGTAATTGTTCGAGCAATTCGTGATTATTGCCGGTAATCCGTAAGTCCGGTACCAAGCGCGGACAAGGTGATCGCTGCTTGCCTTGCTCGCCGAGTAGGGCGAGTTTGGCCGGTACGGCGTCTCTTCATCGAAATAACCATCGGGCCCGAGCGAGCCATAGACTTCATCGGTCGATACGTGTACGAAA
>QGVC01000521.1 GCA_003242645.1 Pseudomonadota bacterium | reverse complement strand
GATGAGTGGATTGATGGCGTCCTTCGCCCTAGTGTCCGGCATTGTCGGAGCGCGGGAAACTGGCAAGGGCATGGATCTTGACGTCAGCCTTTTCGATACGGCCCTCCAAAATCTCAGCTATCTCGCAACGTGGTACCTGAACGCAGGGCACGTTCAGAAGCGGGAGCCGCGTTCTTCGCATCCGTCGCTCACGCCCTCCCAGCTGTACCGCACCAAGGACGGCTGGCTGTTCGTGATGTGCAACAAGGAAAAGTTCTGGCCGATCTTCGCGGAGAAAATCGGCCGTCCCGAACTTGCCAGCGACGAACGCTTTGCAAATTTCGCCGCCCGGCTGAAGAATCGGGAGGAGCTCACTCAACTGCTCGACGAAGTTCTTTCTGCAAAAACGACCGCAGAATGGTGTGAAGCGCTCGGGGGCCATGTCCCGATCGCACCAGTGTATGACGTCGCGCAGGCGCTGGAGAACCCGTTCGTAACGTCGAGCGGACGACTCGCCCATTTCGAACGTCCTGAGGGTGGCGCTCCGGTCCGTATGTTAGCCGGACCCATTCGGGTCGATGGTCGCCAAACACCCACGAAGGCGGCACCGCCGATGGGCTTCGACACCGATTCCATTTTGAAGCGGCTGGGCTTCAGCGCGGACGACATCGCGGCGTTGCGTCAGAAGGGAGTAGTCTGATGTCGCCACGGCCCGAAGCTTTCGGACGAGAGTTGCTCCGTCTAACGCAGGGAATCGATGCGAACGACGAGTGGGCCCAGCGTGCTTATACCCTCATCCAATCAACGCATACGGCCGTGGATCGCGCCGTCGACAAGGCCTGCTCCCCGCTCGGCATCGACACTCTTTTCGACGTCCGGTTCAGGCGGTTCGCCAGCATTGTGGCGGGGCGAAATAAATGAAAAAAAGCCCGCGTTACCTCACGCTCTGCGAAGCTGCTGATGCGATCGCGCGCGGGGAGCTGACGTCAGAACGTCTGGTGGCCGAGTGTATTGAGGCGGCAGAAGCTCTCAATCCACGGCTCAACGCTTTCGTGGCACTTGAGGCCGAAGAAGCGCTCGCTGTTGCGCGCGATCTCGACCGCGAGCGTGCGGCCGGTCGGTTGCGCGGGCCCCTTCACGGCGTGCCGCTCGCGCACAAGGACATGTATTACCGCGCCGGAAAGGTCTCGGGCTGCGGCTCGAAGATCCGGGAGAATTTCGTTCCGAACGTCACGTCCAGTCTGGTTGCGCGGCTCGAATCCGCGGGCGCGGTCACGATCGGCCGCCTGCACATGTCGGAGTTCGCGATGGGGCCAACGGGCCACAACGCGCACCTGGGCCGCTGCCGCAACCCATGGAACGAGACTCGCATCACCGGTGGCTCGTCCTCCGGATCGGGCGCGGCCGTTGCTGCGCGGCTTGTCTTCGGCTCCCTCGGGTCCGACACCGGAGGATCCGTCCGATTGCCGGCGGCCATGTGTGGTGTCGTGGGCCTGAAGCCGACGCAGCACCTGCTGGCTACCGACGGCATGATGGGGCTTTCCGAGAGCCTCGATTGCCCTGGACCCCTCGCCCGTTCGAGCCGCGACATTGCCCGCCTGATGGAAGTGATGACAGGGCGCCCGTACGAGTCGGCGCTCGACGGATCGGTCGCCGGCCTCGTGCTCGGTATCCCAACCTCCTTCTACTGGGAAAATGTCGCCGAACCGGTGGAGGAGCGTCTCGCCGAGGCCCGCAAAGTGTTGGAGCGGCTCGGCGTCCGCTTCGTTGATGTCGACATCCCCGACCACACTGACCTGGCCGATCTCGCCGATGCGGTGTGGACGCCTGAGGCGGCCGCGATCCATCTGCCATGGTTGCGGACCCGACCCGGCGATTACGGCGATCAAGTCCGCGCACGGCTGACGCAAGGCCTCGCCGTGTCTGCAACCGCCTACCTGCGGGCGCGCCAGCTCCGCACCCTGATGCTCGAGGCTATGCTGAGCGGGCCGCTTTCCAATTGCGATGCCCTCTTTGTGCCGGCCATGCGCATCACCGTGCCGACAAACGCTGAAACCGATGTCGCGGCCGGCACCAGCATGCGTGAGGTGCTGGCCAATATCGCCGCCCTCACACGCCCGCTCTCCTATCTCGGCCTGCCAGGCCTCGTCACACCCGCCGGCTTTGACCCAGATGGTCTCCCGATCGGCCTCCAGCTCATCGGCCGGCCGCTGGAGGAGCCTACACTGCTGCGTATCGCTGACGCATTCGAGCAGGAGACCCAATTCATTAGGCAGGCGCCGCCGATCTAAATTGCGGCGCAGAGCAGATAGAGTGAGGAAACGCAGATGAGTGAACCCAATGCGCTGGCAGAACACGCCGAGGCCCCCGAGCCGTCCCGGCCGCGCAGCGCTCTCGCGCGTTTTCTGAACTTTCTCGAGGAGCGCGTGATCCTCAATCTCGCGACCGCGCTGATGCTCGGCGCGATGGTGCTCATGTTTTATGAGGCCTCTTCCCGCACGCTTCTTTCAGAAAGTCATTGGTGGGCGGAAGAAAGCGTCCG
>QGVC01000520.1 GCA_003242645.1 Pseudomonadota bacterium | reverse complement strand
AGGGAAAAGGACAAGCTGCTGATCGCCATGGCAGCCATGGTGGCGCGGCGCCGCCTAGAGCGCGGAGTGAAGCTCAATTATCCGGAGGCCGTCGCGTTGATCACTGACTTTGTCCTTGAGGGGGCCCGCGATGGCCGCTCGGTTTCCGAGCTGATGCGCGATGGCGCAAAGGTCATTACGCGCGATCAAGTCATGCCCGGCGTCGCCGAAATGATCCACGACGTACAGGTCGAGGCGACATTTCCCGATGGCACCAAGCTGGTCACCGTACACGAACCAATTCGCTGAATCTTAGGGATGGGGATTGGATATGAAGCCAGTCGGAAGTCGGAATTTGCTTCGCGCGGTCGCCTTCTTTGCGATGGTCGCATTGCTGACAACACCGGTATTCGCGCACACCGGAGTCAGCACACACGGAACTTTCTTTAGCGGCCTTCTCCATCCACTCAGCGGACTTGATCATCTGGCCGCAATGATCTCTGTCGGTTTGTGGGCCTCCGTAGTGGGCGGAAAGCGGGTTTTGGCGTGGCCTCTGGCGTTTGTCAGCGCCATGATTGCGGGCGGCATTCTCGGATTTTCCGGTGTTTACCTGCCCGCAGTGGAGCCTCTCATCGCAGCATCCGTGATTGTGCTCGGTCTGGCTGTCACAGCTGTACTAAATGCGCCGGTGTGGCTTGGCGCAGCACTCGTTGGGGCAATGGCAGTGTTCCATGGCCATGCCCACGGTACGGAGGCACCTGGTGGCGATTGGCTTTGGTATGCTCTTGGTTTCGTGGCTGCAACAGCTGCGCTCCACGTGAGCGGCATTGCGCTCGGACAATTTCTTCAGCGCGAATGGCCGGTGCGGCTTGTTGGTGGCGCGACGGCTGCTCTTGGCGTCCTTCTGCTCCTACAATAAGGGGTGAGCGATGATCCCTGGCGAGATCATCCCGGCCGACGGCGAGATTGAGCTCAATTCCGGCCGCAAGACGGTTTCCCTAACGGTCGCCAATACTGGCGACCGCCCTATCCAAGTCGGCAGCCATTATCATTTCTACGAAACGAATCCGGCTTTGTCTTTCGATCGCGCAAAAGCGCGAGGTTTCCGGCTCGATATTCCAGCAGGAACCGCGGTGCGTTTTGAGCCCGGCCAGACACGGGAGGTGCAGCTCGTGGAGATCGCAGGCAATCGCGAAGTCTTCGGCTTCCGGCAGGCGGTGATGGGAAAGCTCGACTAGGGGCAGACAGATGGCAACAAGAGTTTCGCGCTCTGCCTACGCCGGCATGTATGGCCCAACAGTCGGCGACAAGGTGCGCCTAGCGGACACCGAGCTCATCATCGAGGTCGAGAAGGATTTCACCATTTACGGGGAGGAGGTGAAGTTCGGCGGCGGAAAGGTCATTCGCGATGGCATGGGACAGTCACAAATCGCCAATGCTCAGGGCGCCGTCGACACTGTCATCACCAACGCGCTGATCGTCGACCATTGGGGCATCGTGAAAGCGGACGTTGGCATTACCAATGGGCGGATTTCCGGAATTGGGAAGGCCGGTAATCCAGATATCCAATCCGGCGTCGATATTATCATCGGCCCTGGCACAGAGGTGATCGCCGGTGAGGGCAAAATTCTGACCGCAGGGGGCTTCGATACGCACATCCATTTCATCTGCCCCCAGCAGGTGGAGGAAGCGCTGATGTCCGGCATCACGTCGATGCTTGGCGGCGGGACTGGCCCTGCACACGGTACCTTTGCAACCACCTGCACGCCCGGCCCATGGCACATCGAGATGATGCTCACATCCGCCGATGCGTTTCCCATGAACATTGGCTTTGCCGGAAAGGGTAATGCGTCGAAGCCTGATGCGCTCGTCGAAATGATCAAGGCGGGTGCGTGCGCCCTGAAGCTTCACGAGGATTGGGGCACCACTCCGGCCGCCATCGATTGCTGCCTCTCGGTCGCCGACGATTACGACATTCAGGTCATGATCCACACCGACACGCTCAACGAGTCGGGATTCGTCGAGAGCACGATCAAGGCTTTCAAAGGCCGGACAATTCACGCCTTCCACACGGAGGGCGCTGGTGGGGGGCACGCTCCGGATATCATTCGCGTTGCCGGGCTTCCCAACGTTCTACCGTCGTCAACCAATCCGACGCGGCCGTTCACGGTGAACACCATCGACGAGCACCTCGACATGCTGATGGTCTGCCATCATCTGTCGTCGAAAATTCCGGAGGATTTAGCCTTCGCCGAAAGCCGCATCCGTCGCGAAACCATTGCTGCCGAGGATATTCTGCACGATCTCGGCGCGCTTTCGATGATGTCCTCGGACAGCCAGGCTATGGGCCGCGTCGGCGAGGTCATCACGCGCACCTGGCAAACAGCCCATAAGATGAAAGTGCAGCGCGGACCGTTGCCGGAAGACAAAGGGAAGGGGAACGATAATTTCCGGGTGAAGCGCTACATTGCCAAATACACCATCAATCCGGCAATTGCGCACGGCGTATCCAAGCACATTGGATCGGTGGAGGTTGGCAAGCT
>QGVC01000519.1 GCA_003242645.1 Pseudomonadota bacterium | reverse complement strand
TGGCCGCGAACACGTGGCCGGACCCGGGCGTTGCCTTGAACCCGCCCGTTCCCCAGCCGCAGTTGATGAACAGGTTCGGCACGGGCGTCTTGCCGATGATCGGCGAGCGGTCCGGCGTGACGTCGACAATGCCGCCCCAATTGCGCAGCATCCGCATGCGCCGGAACATCGGGAACAACTCGCAAATCGCATCAAGCGTGTGGGTGGTGATGTGCAGGCCGCCGGTCTGGCTATAGGAGACGTACTGGTCCGTACCGGCGCCAATAACGAGTTCGCCCTTGTCGGATTGGGAGATGTAGGCGTGCATGGTGTTCGACATCACCACACACGGGAACACTGGCTTAACCGGCTCCGACACCAGTGCCTGCAACGGGAAGCTTTCGAGCGGCAAGCGGAACCCGGCCATGGCCGCGATCACGCTCGTGTGCCCCGCTGCCACGATGCCGACCTTGCGAGCCTTGATCGTTCCACGCGTCGTCTCGACCGCCTCGACGGCCCCATCAACCCCGCGCCGAATGCCAGTCACCTCGCAGTTCTGAATAATGTCGACGCCCAGCCTGTCGGCTCCACGCGCGTACCCCCAGGCCACCGCATCGTGCCGCGCCACGCCGCCTCGACGCTGTAGGGCCGCACCTAGAACCGGGTAGCGGAGATTGGGTGAGATATTGAGCGGCGGACAGAAGGCCTTCGCTTCCTCCGGCGTCAGCCATTCATTGTCGATGCCCGCAAGCCGGTTGGCATGGACGTGGCGCTTGAAGATCTGCACGTCGTGCACGGTGTGCGCCAGCATCATTACACCGCGCGGGGAATACATGACGTTGTAGTTCAGCTCGTCGGATAGCGTCTCCCAGAGCTTCATTGCATGCTCGTAGATCGCCTCGCTCTCCTCCCAGAGGTAATTCGAGCGGATGATCGTCGTGTTGCGCCCCGTATTGCCGCCGCCGAGCCAGCCTTTCTCAAGGACGGCCACGTTACGGATGCCGTGCTCCTTGGCGAGATAATACGCGGTCGCCAATCCATGCCCGCCGGCACCGATGATAACGACGTCGTAGTAGGGTTTGGGCTCAGGGTCGCGCCATTGTCGTGGCCAGCCCTGATGGCCAGTCGCCGCCTGACGGAGAAGACTGAAGATCGAGTACCTCAATGGATCCTATCCCGCTCATGATCACAGACGCCCATTGATTACCCTGCCTCAGCAAACGAGCAACACAGCTCTCGTGCGACCCCAGGGGATGCGGCGACTTGTCCTTAACGCCATATGAAAAGGGCGGAGCCGCTGCCGCAAACTCCGCCCAAGACGATACGTCGAGCCTGCTCTCAGGCGCCGTCGATCTTGCCGGTCACCCAGTAGTCGACCAGAGCCTTGTTCTCCTCGATGTACTTCTCAATGGCCTGCTCGTAGCTGGTTTCCTGTGCTTCGGCCATAATGGCTTCGACGTCGGAAATCGGGAGCACCATTCGGTTCAGGAAGTCATAAACCTCCGGGTGATCCTGGTGGAAATCTTTCCGGACCAACTTGTGAACCGTCTCGAGGCCGCCCAGCACTCCCTTGGGGTCTTCGAGGTAACGCAGATCCCACTTTGCGAACTTCCAGTGCGGGCTCCAGGCCGTTACGACGATCCACTCGTTGCGCTTTGTCGCCCGCTCCAAGGCCGCCAGCATCCCGGCTTCACTTGCGGAGATCAGCTCGTAGCCGTCGAGGCTGTACTGCTTAATTGCCTCGTCGGAGGCCCGCATCAAACCAGCGCCGGGATCGATACCTTGGATTTTGCCGCCAAGCTTCTCTCGAACCTCCGTCTTCTTCAGGTCCTCGATCGACTTGACCTGATCCTCGGGAACGTAGGCCGGGACGACCCAACCAAGGCGAGCTTGCGTGTAGATCGGCCCGATATCGTTCACGTCGTTGCCGACCTTTTCCATGTAGGCTTGGTGCGTCACCGGCTGCCATGACATGAGCATGCCGTCCAGTTTGCCGGTTGCGACGCCCTGATACTGAATGCCGATGTCCGCGAGCGTCAGCTCAACCTCGTAGCCGAACCGATCCTGAATAATCTTCTGGGCCAGCTTGGTGACCGCTTCGGCATCGGCCCATGCCGTCCAACCGAAATTGATCTTCTTTTCCTGCGCCTGTCCCGGGACGCTTGCCAGCGCCGCCGCGCCCATGGCGATGGCCGCCACCCAATATTTCATCCTCATAGACTCTCCTTTGGTTTGAGTTTTCCGACGGATGAACGCACGCCTCGCCCGGCCTAAGCGCTGGGGCGGACGTGCTGTTGCGACCAGCGGCTCGGTGCCAGTCGCAAGCGGGCAAGCAGAGCTGAAAGCCAGGAGTGCTGAGGTGCACTCTTTTGGCCAAAGCTCTGGGTAAGGCGATCAAGGATAATGGCGAGCAGCACGACACTAAGGCCGCTCTTGAACCCAAGGCCGATGTCGAGCCGCTGAATGCCTTGCAACACGGCGTTGCCTAAGCCGCCGGCGCCGATCATCGACGCGATGACGATCATCGACAATGCAAGCATGATGGTCTGAT
>QGVC01000518.1 GCA_003242645.1 Pseudomonadota bacterium | reverse complement strand
ACAACGCATGGTTCCTCTCCTCGAGGAGAGCTTGCGAGAAGAGCAAAAGATGGCGGGCTGGGTCGACGATCATATCGAAAGCATTACGCAAGAGTTCACCGCGAAAGCCAGCGCTTCCGCATGAACAAGTGCGCCGCACCTTGTTGCGTGCGGCGCCTTCTCACCTTAGCTCTGCGGCGTTCCGGGTAAGGCCCTACTCGAAACGTGGGTAGGAACGTCACTGGCCGGGAACGATTCGATCGATCCTTCCTCCACGGAGTCCCCATCCGCCCGGGCTTCCTCGAGTATCGGAGCGGGCATCTTACCCGCCGGCGGCCTTTCTTCTTTTCCGCTTAGGAGCTGGCGAAGCACGAACTGCAGAATGCCGCCGTGGCGGTAGTACAGCACCTCCTGCGGGGTATCGATGCGGGCAATGGCTTGGAATGAACCTTCGCTTCCATCCTCGCGTTTGAAGCGCACCGTCACCTTGCGGCTGTCCGCGAAGTAATTGGCGACGCCCTTCGTTATGCCCTCGATGGAGAAGACCTCCCGGCCGGTCAGCCCCAGGCTCGCTACCGACTGACCAGGCATGAACTGCAAGGGCAGAATACCCATGCCAACCAAGTTCGACCGGTGAATCCGCTCGAAGCTTTCGGCAATGACGGCTTTCACGCCCTGCAAGTAAGGGCCCTTGGCGGCCCAGTCGCGGCTTGAGCCGGAGCCGTATTCCTTACCGGCAAGAACGATGAGCGGCGTGCCCTGCTCGAGGTAGCGCTGAGACGCCTCGTAGATCGTCATCACCTCGCCCGTCGGCAGGTAGGTCGTAAAGCCGCCTTCGGTGCCCGGCGCCAGGCGATTTCGAATGCGCACGTTTGCGAACGTGCCGCGCACCATCACCTCATGGTTGCCCCGCCGCGAACCGTAGGAGTTGAAGTCCTTCGGCTGCACGCCGCGGCTGATCAGGTACTGCCCCGCGGGCGAATTGGCCCGAATGCTGCCGGCAGGTGATATATGATCCGTCGTCACACTATCGCCGAGCAGCGCCAGCACACGCGCGCCATGAATATCCGGCACACTCTGAGGCGCCTCGCGCGTCATGTCTAAGAAAAATGGCGGGTGCTGGATGTAGGTCGAATCGGGATTCCATTGGTAGAGCTCGCCGACCGGCGCCTGCAGGGCCCGCCAGTGCTCGTCGCCATCGAAAATGCGGGCATAGTTCTCCCGATACATCTCGGAGGTGATGGCGCTGCTGATCGTTCTTTGAATCTCATCTTGGCTTGGCCAGATGTCGCGCAGGAAAACGGGCTGGCCATTCGGATCGTATCCGAGTGGCTCCGTCTCCAAGTCGATGTCGATACGGCCCGCGATCGCGAACGCGACGACCAGCGGCGGCGACATCAGGTAGTTCGCGCGGACCTCGGAGTGAATTCGGCCCTCGAAATTGCGGTTTCCTGAAAGCACCGAGGCGACGACAAGCTTGTTCTTCTGAATCGCCTCCGACACTTCGGGAAGCAGCGGCCCAGAGTTGCCGATGCAGGTGGTGCACCCATAGCCGACGAGATTGAAACCCAGCGACTCCAGGTAAGGCGTGAGGCCCGCCTTGTCGTAGTACTCCGTCACGACCCGCGAGCCAGGCGCCAACGATGTCTTGACCCAGGGCTTGCGCTGTAGGCCGCGCTCAACCGCCTTCTTCGCGAGCAATCCCGCGGCGATCATCACGGATGGATTGGACGTGTTCGTGCAGCTCGTAATCGCTGCAATCACCACTGACCCGTGCCGCAGCTCTCTGCCAATGTCGGTGGCCGGTGGCAGCACCTGTTCCAGGTCTTTCGGGGATGACTCGCCCCAAACGCCGACCTTGCCTTGGTTAGGCACCTCAGCCGCAGCCAATTTCTGCGTCGGCGGCGGTTCGGGTGGCAGCAGGGAAGGCAACGCCTGTTCAAACGCCTTCTTTGCCATGCGCAACGGAATGCGGTCCTGCGGACGCCCCGGGCCGGCGATGCTGGGCTCCACCGTAGACAGATCAAGCTCCAATGTGTCGGTGTAGATCGGCTCGGGAGCGTTGGCGTCATGGAAGAGGCCTTGCGCCTTCATGTAAGCCTCGACGAGCGCCACCTCCTCGTCCGTACGCCCAGTGAAGCGCAGATAATCCAGCGTCAGCTTGTCGACTGGGAAAATGGAGCACGTCGAGCCGTACTCGGGCGACATGTTGCCGATCGTGGCGCGATCGGTCACTGGCACGTTGCTGACGCCGGGACCGTAGAATTCGACAAAGCGTCCGACGACCCCTTTCTCGCGCAGCATCTGCGTGACCGTCAGCACGAGGTCCGTTGCCGTTGCGCCTTCGCGCAGCTGGCCATGAAGGCGGAAGCCGATGACATCTGGAATAAGCATCGAGATCGGCTGGCCCAGCATCGCCGCCTCGGCCTCGATGCCGCCGACACCCCAGCCGAGCACGCCGAGGCCGTTGACCATGGGCGTATGGGAGTCGGTGCCAACCAGCGTATCCGGATAGGCCAGAGGTTTCTCCTTTCCGAGAGACCACTCGCCCC
>QGVC01000517.1 GCA_003242645.1 Pseudomonadota bacterium | reverse complement strand
GCGGCGGGCACTCGAGGACCTCGAAAAAACCTTCGGCACCGATCGCGCCAAGTGGTCCTGGGGCGAGGCCCATCCCGCACTTGGCGAGCATCGAGCGTTTTCTGCGCTCCCCATAATCGGGCGTTATTTCAATGTCGGTGTTGCCTCCCCTGGCGGGCCTTATACCCTCAATCGCGGCATCATCGAATTCGGGACGGATAAGCCCTTTGCCAACAGGCATGCAGCGAGCCTGCGGGCAATTTATGATCTTTCTGACCTCGATAACTCCTTATTCATGCAGCCAACGGGACAGTCAGGTAATCCGTTCTCACGCTACTATCGAACCTTCGAGAAGAGCTGGTCCGAGGGCAAATACATCCAGATCCCGACCGACCCGAAGGTCATCGAACGCGAGGCAATCGGCACCTGGCAGCTTCTGCCGGCGCAGAACAAGAATTGATCTCGCTCGCCTCCGAGTTCTTGGCTGCCATTTCGACCTGAACAATTCAGGCCACCATCATCGAATTGGCGGATAGCGCCAGAAATCGCCGCGCGAGGTGCTGATCCGTTCCAAAATCGGAATGCGTTTCTCGGGCGGTCGCTCGCCGGTCTGAATGAGCAACTGGATGTCGTTCAGCAGCTCGGTTTTCTCGGCGTAACCCGAGTGATTGAGCGAGAACATCTCCGTATTAATGTTCGTTACGTCGATCGTATCGACACCAGGCACCAGGATCGGGCCCTCCGGCGGCACATCGCCTGCCCGCGGCACGCCACCCCAGAATTGCCGCGATACCGCCAGAGCCCGGTCGTTCGCGGCGGCAAAGAGTGTAACTCCGTTGCTGATTCCCTGAATTTCTCGGGCCAAGAACTCGAAGCTGTCGCGGTCCACGTCGGGCGCGGCGAGGATCACCTGCGAGATGCGGACGGAATCCGGCGCCTCGCGGCGAAGATCACGGAGCACCGGTAGCAAGAGCTGATTGCCCATGCTGTGGGCGATGATGCTGACCGAGGTGGCCCCCGTCTCGTTGACGACCAATTTCAGAAAATCTCTGAAATAGGGCTCTGCAGCCTGAGCACTTTCCCGATCGTAGCTGTAGTCCTGCATTCCAAGCTGGCCTTTGGAGGGCCAGCTATAAAGGAACGGAGCACCGTCGAATTTCAGATCGTAGGCGATCTGAGCCGTGCGGAAGATCGCGAACTGGAAGCTGGTATTGAAGCCGTGCACGAAAACCAAGGCGTGGTTCTTGTAAGCCATGGATTCGGCCAGCCTCTTGCGGACCAGCTCCAGGAACTCCTGCTCTCCCAGCTCGCGGATTTCTTTTATCGTGAAATGTTTCCTGGGGTCCTCTGCCTCCTGCCAAATGACGATCTGCGTGAACGGTATGCGATAGACCCACGGGCGCTCGATTTGAGGAACCTGATGGATTTTCGGAACCGTCACGAGGGCATGACCGAGCTGCAGACGCTTGCCGCGATCCGAGCCATAATCTATCCGCTCCGCATTTTCGGTTCTGGCGCGATCCGTGCCGTAAAAAACGGGCACAACGTCCCAATCGGAGTCAGCCGGTTGCGGGGCTGCCCTCGGCTCCATGCCATTCCGCATTGCCGGAGCCTCGCTGCCTGAAGGACTGGCTCCCGACTCCGGCATCGCTTCAGGCATTGCTTCAGGAAGGTCACGGCGAGCAGCTCTCCGGGTCGTTGGCAGCTCGTGACGGGCTGCCCGCTCCTTTTCATCTGAAAGCTCCGGCTCGGCCGCGGTGTGCTGATCACGGTCAGCGGGCTCAGCGCCAACCTGCTTTCCCTCCTCCTGGGGCGGCATCGCCATTTCCCGCGAGGTCATCTGAAAGCTGAGGAGCAGGCCAATACCCAAGGCAATGCCTGTTATAAGCACTACAGCCGAGCGCACGACGGCCCGTAGCCGTCGCGAAATCGTCCGCGTGAGCCACCAGACGAAGGCGTAAATGAGGACCACCGCGCAGGCGATGAGCGCGAACGTTGCGAGCGGCGTCAGTTCCATAGCTCGTCCCCTTCCCGGGCAGCATTGGCAGTGAACTGTAGAAGCGGGCCTGGGCAGCTGCAACTGCTCTCGATTGTCCGAACGCCACTCATCCTCAGATTGAGATAGCGTGGGTTTGGGCCCCGCGGAGGGTCAACAGGGCTTGCCTTGCCGTCGCTTCGCGGCCAAGTTCCCCGCACAGTCGAGGCCGTGAATGAACCAAAGATCGAAACGTTTGCCCTTCAGCGTCGCTGAGCTCGCCGCCGGCGTCCGGCGTGGCGACCGCGCCATGCTGGCGCGCGCGATCACGCTGATCGAAAGCACCCGTGCCGACGATCAAGAGCTCGCGCAGGACCTGCTGCAGGAGCTCCTGCCCTCGACCGGAAATGCTTGGCGCATCGGCATCACCGGCGTTCCCGGCGTCGGCAAGTCAACCACGATCGACCAGCTCGGGATGAACCTGATCGCGAAGGGCCACAAGGTGGCCGTGTTGGCGGTCGACCCCACTTCCAGCCGGACTGGGGGCTCCATTCTCGGCGACAAGACCCGCATGGCCCGGC
>QGVC01000516.1 GCA_003242645.1 Pseudomonadota bacterium | reverse complement strand
TTCCTGAAATCAATTTGCGTCCGAGGCTTTCCTTTAGCGAGCGCACCTATTCCGCCGCCGGCTTGTGCGTTCGGGGCAAGCCGATCTCCAGCACTTCCAGCCCCGTTTTGTCATAGGCCTGATGCTCGGCAATCTTGCGCAGGGCCTCGCGGTACTCGACCGGCATCACCTTCTTGAATTTCGGCAGCCAGTTTCGCCAATCGGCGAGGATCATGCGGGCCTTGGCCGAGTTCGTGTACCGGGCATGGCGCTCGATGAGCTGATGCAACCGCTCGGCATCCTTCCGGTCCATGTCGGAGAGGATGTCGACCAACCCGTGGCTTTCGAGGTCGCCGCCCTGGTTGGCGAGCCGGCGCATCACCTCTTCCTCGGCCTCGATCGGCTCGAGGTCGATCATGGCGAGGTTGCAGCGCTGCTCGAACTTGCCGTCCTCGTCGAGCACGTAGGCGATGCCGCCCGACATACCGGCCGCAAAGTTGCGGCCTGTCGGCCCGAGCACGACGACGACACCGCCGGTCATATACTCGCAACCGTGGTCGCCTGTACCTTCGACGACGGCCACCGCGCCGGAGTTGCGGACAGCAAAGCGCTCGCCCGCAATGCCGCGGAAGTAGCACTCGCCGCTGATGGCTCCATAAAGCACCGTATTGCCGACGATGATCGACTCCTCGGGCTTGATGCCGGAATTCGGGTGCGGCCGGACAATGATCTTGCCGCCCGACAGGCCCTTGCCGACGTAGTCGTTCGCTTCACCGACGAGGTCGAGGGTCACGCCGTGTGCAAGCCATGCGCCGAAGCTCTGTCCGGCTGTGCCTTCGAACGTGAGCCAGATCGTGTCCTCCCGCAGGCCCTCGTGCCCGTACCGCTTGGCGATCTCGCCTGAGAGCATGGCGCCCACGGCACGGTCGCGGTTGGTGATCTTGAGCTCGTGGCGCACCGGCTTCCGCTCTTCGAGCGCCGGCTTGGCGAGCTCGATGAGCTTCCGGTCGAGCACGTTCTCAAGGCCGTGGTCTTGGCGCTCGCAGTTGTAAATCGCGACGCTGCTATCGACCTCCGGCTTGTAGAACAGCTTCGAGAAGTCGAGGCCGCGCGCCTTCCAGTGACGAATGGCGCGATCCTTGTCGAGCACGTCGGACTGGCCGATCATCTCGTCGAAGGTGCGGAAGCCGAGCGCCGCCATGTACTCGCGCACTTCTTCAGCGACGAAGAAGAAGTAGTTGATGACGTGCTCTGGCTTGCCCCTGAACTTCGCGCGCAGCACCGGGTCCTGCGTCGCGATGCCGACGGGGCAAGTGTTGAGATGGCACTTGCGCATCATGATGCAGCCCATCGCGATCAGCGGCGCGGTGGCAAACCCGAACTCGTCCGCGCCGAGCAGGGCGCCGATCACCACATCGCGGCCCGTGCGGATGCCGCCGTCGACCTGAACCGCGATACGGCCGCGCAGCCGGTTCGCGACGAGCGTCTGATGAGTCTCGGCCAAGCCGATCTCCCACGGAGAACCCGCGTGCTTGATGGAGGTGAGCGGCGACGCGCCCGTGCCTCCCTCAAAGCCCGAGATGGTGACATGATCGGCGCGCGCCTTCGCCACGCCCGCCGCGACGGTGCCGACGCCCACCTCGGAGACAAGCTTCACCGAGATGTCCGCGTTCGGATTGACGTTCTTCAGATCGAAGATGAGCTGCGCCAGATCCTCAATGGAGTAGATGTCGTGGTGCGGCGGCGGCGAGATGAGGCCGACGCCCGGCGTCGAGTGGCGCACCTTGGCGATGATCGCATCCACCTTGTGACCGGGCAGCTGGCCGCCCTCGCCGGGCTTGGCGCCTTGGGCCATTTTGATCTGAATGACGTCGGCGTTGACGAGATATTCCGTCGTCACCCCAAATCGGCCTGAGGCCACCTGTTTGATGGCCGAGCGCATGGAGTCGCCGTTTGGCAGCGGCTTGTAACGATCGGACTCTTCACCGCCTTCGCCCGTGTTCGACTTGCCGCCGATGCGGTTCATGGCGATGGCCAGCGTGGTATGCGCCTCGCGGCTGATGGAGCCGAAGCTCATCGCGCCGGTCGAGAAGCGCCTCACGATATTGGCCGCTGGCTCAACCTCCTCCAGCGGGATCGGCTTGCGACCGATCTCCTCCGCAGACTTGATCCGGAACAGCCCGCGCAGCGTCATGAGCTGTTCAGACTGCTCATTAACTTGCTGCGCGAAGGCCCGGTACTTCTCCGGCAGGTTGCCGCGCACCGCGTGCTGCAGGTCGGCGATGACGGTCGGCCGCCACATGTGCGCTTCGCCGCGCACGCGATAGGCATATTCACCGCCAACGTCGAGCGAATGCTTCAGAACCGGCGAGTCACCAAAGGCTTGGCGGTGTCGCTCGACCGTCTCGCGGGCGATATGGCGCAGGCCGACGCCTTCGACCGTCGTGTTGGTGCCGGTGAAGAACTTCTTCACGAAGCTCGACTTGAGGCCGACCGCGTCGAAGATCTGGGCACCGCAGTACGACTGATAGGTCGAGATGCCCATCTTCGACATGACCTT
>QGVC01000515.1 GCA_003242645.1 Pseudomonadota bacterium | reverse complement strand
GTCGCTAGGCACGTCGGCACCGCCGAAGCCCCCCGGCCCTCGCGGAACCGGGCACCTGCCGAGGGTGGCTGACGGGATTCGAACCCGCGACACCCAGATCCACAGTCTGGGGGTAGAACCAGACTTCTAGTCTGGTGAACTTGCCACTCGGGGTGCCGATCCCAACTTTGGAAGACTAGCGATTTTGCGGGTGGTATCAGATGTGATGGGGGATGAAGACGCGAAAAGACCAGGCGTTGACAGGTGTCAACAACTCGCGCAGGGGAAGGTAGATGATGACCTGCTTCGGTTTTCCTGTGGTGGACCCTTCATCGTGAAAGTCAAGTCGATTGCGATCAGCAGATAGTGTCTAGTCAATCTAGCAACCACTACATCTTGGGGTCGTAACCCGCTTGGATTGTTAGCGAGATCGGTGGCTATTTTCTCAGTTGCGTAACCGGGATCCCAAATTTAGAATTAAATGCCGCCGAGCTTAATATCGAGAGGCGAATAAGACCAACCGACAAGGCCATCGACGACTGTCTCAGGGAGAGGTACCTGGTGCATGAGCCTTAAGCGACTTGAAATTCATATTCAGGGGCCTCATGTTCGACCGGACCAGGTGCCGGTAAGACACCTCTTCTCGTTTCTTGATCGATACGAGAAGCTCCTTAAAGAATTGGCCTGCCCAGACGGTAAACCAGGTCCCGACCTCTACCTGCGTCTCACCGGTGTCAAAGAGGGGAGCCTGTGCATCGAGTGTGTCGCGCCAGACGAACTTCAGACTGCCAACAAGACACTCTCGGAGATTGTTAAGGGCAGCGCGCCTCCGCCGCCAAATGCCGTACGATCGCTCAATGACCTACAGCGGATGGTCGAAAAACGCGGTTGGAAGGTGGAATTCACAGGGGATGAAATCGGTACATTATCCATCCCCGGTGAGAAACGTTTGACGCCCACTTGCATTGAAGGCGAAACAACGCTGTATGGAGAGTGTATCCAAGTCGGAGGAAAAGAAGCTAGGCTGAAGTTGTCTGGTTATAAAGGAAAAACGTTAACCATTGAGATTAGCAAGGAACTTGCCAAAGAGATTGGGCGTCATCTCTACGAAGAAATCGGTGTTTGCGGGAAGGGAAAATGGGATTTCAATACAGGCACCCTGCTCACATTTCGCGCTGACAAGCTTTTGCCTTATCGGAAAACACCGCTTGACAGTGCCATCGAGGCGCTGCAAAAAACTGCTGGACCGGATTGGGCGAAAATTGACGACATTGATAAGTTTCTTCGGAGCTTGTGGTGCGAATAATTCGGGGCCTGCGTAATGGGGTCAAGTGTGGTTTTCATCGACACCAATGTGCTTGTGTATGCGATTCGGCCCGACGACCCCAATTGCGACAAAGCCGCACGAGCGAAACATTTCTTAAGCGAGTGTGCTAAGAATAAAGTTCACATCTGCATTCCGGCGATCGTGGCCGCTGAGTTTCTTTTCGGTTGCGACAGCTCTTTCGAAGAAACGGGAAAACGTCTTCAAGAGAACTTCTGCATAATTCCCTTTGATTTTGAGGCCGCAATCGAATTCCGGCAGGTGGTAAGTAAGCAACGACAGAGAATGAAACCCGGTGCGACACAGCCTGTCAATTCCAACCGCGAAAAACGCTTTCGGGATTGTCTGATCATCGCAACGGCTTTGGCCCACAAAGCTGACGAATTGATCAGCTTTGACCAAGATCTCGTCACATTGGCTCTGGATCTAGGGATTCAGGCCCGCGAACCACCGCCTTCAACCATGCTTCCAGGCTTCGAATAACAATCGACGTTTACCAGCCTGAGTGGAAACGGGGTGGCCATGCCATGAGCTTCAGAGGGGTTACATTTTAGTGGAAAATTAGCCTCCGTTCAGTCTATTGTGTGCAACTCACTGTTGATTTTCGTCTTTCGGCGGGTCGTTCTTGTCTTCCAGATCGTTCTCTTTTTGTTGAAGGGTCAGCCGTCGGGAAACTTGCACCACATAACAGGCTGCGGTTTAGGTTCGTCTTTACGCAGGAAGTAACTGAGAGGTCGCCGGTAGCAATCTGCCAGCAACCGCAATTGCGCCAGCCGTGGTTCGCGCTTTCCGCATTCGAACTCGGAAAGGCTCGACGTTCCAATCCCGGTGGCCCGCTCCACGGCCTCCTGGGTGAGACCCAGCGATTCTCGAGCCCGCTTCAAACGCTCCGCCAGAGTAGACATAGGGCCCGGCCCTCTCCGTACTGTGAACGTCATCCAGACTGGTTCCAGAAAACCAAAGAATTTTACATCAGTAGACCGTGCCAGGCGAGAGTTGTTTCTGAAATCCAGAATGTCATCAAGATGACAACCATACTTATCATAAACCCTGAATCAACCCTCATCCGCACCGCAAGGCGTTGTAAAAGCTGGCTCGGCGGGGGATGCAGACCGGTGGCACAGCCACGGCCAGCCTCTCGAACAGATCTCCGTCGGCGTCGTAGCGGTCTTCCTGAAACCGAAATCCTTGAAGGACGTCACGGCGGATGACGGCCTGGCCCAGGTCCACGTGGCCCACAC
>QGVC01000514.1 GCA_003242645.1 Pseudomonadota bacterium | reverse complement strand
CGGTGAGTGAGCCGAAGCCCTGCGATTTGGCCTTCCGACTGGTCTCACTCACATTGCTGCACGCCTTTGGGTGGTGACAGCCAGCGCCCAACACCCGAGCTTGATTGGCCCACACATCCGCGCCTGAATTCTCCCCACAGCGTTGATCCGTGTACGCCAGCAGTCGTGCAGCTCTGGCGGCGCGCCCTATCTCGTCCCGAACAAGTCCGAGACGACTTCCCACTCCTTGTTCTTGTGCAGGCTGAAGAATTGTGGTGTGAGCAATCCGCAGAAATTGTGAATACGGAGTTCTTAATTTCTCTGCACCCAGCTGCACCGTTCCGCCCCTGACAAGCCATTTGAAAATTTACAGATGAAGAGGCGCGCTTGTCGCGTCGCAAAGCAAGGATTGATGCGCCCGAAGGGCCTCGCCAGGGCAGCCTTGGCGGTGGAGCTTTTCCTTGTCAGCAATTATGCAGGCTTCGTATCATACGACAAGTGAGAGGAAGGAATCGCTTCCCTTCGCAAGAACGTCAGATTCGCATTGAGGGAGGAAACAGGATGGAGAACGCCCGAAACCCACTGATCCGTGTCTCGCTTGCGCTCGCTGCGCTCGCCGTGACTTGCCTTCCGGTGGCCGCACAGACAACGCTCAAGTGGGCGCACGTCTACGAAGTCAACGAACCCTATCACACAGAGGCGTTGTGGGCCGCCGAAGAGATCAAGAAGCGCACCAACGGCAAGTACGAGATCCAGGTCTTCCCGGCCTCACAGCTCGGCAACGAAAACCAAATCAATGAAGGGCTTGGCCTCGGCACTGTCGACATCATCTACACCAGCGTAGCGTTTGCGGGCTCCATCCATAAGCCGATTTCGATTTCGAACACGCCGTTCATTCTCCGCGACTTCGATCACTGGAAAGCGTATCGCGACTCCGAGCTCTTCCGCGAGGTGGCCAAGGGCTACGAGGACAAGACCGGGCACAAGGTCGTCTCGATCACCTACTACGGCCAGCGCATGCTGACGGCCAACCGCGAGATCAAGAAGCCCGAGGACATGAAAGGTATGAAACTCCGGGTGCCGCCGGCGCCACTGTACCTCATGTTCCCCAAGGCCGCCGGGGCCAACGCGACGCCGATCGCCTTCGCGGAGGTCTATCTGGCTCTGCAGCAGGGCACCATCGATGGCCAGGAGAACCCGCTGCCGACGATCATGGCCAAGAAGTTCTACGAGGTGCAGAGCCACATCATGCTGACTGCCCACATCACAGACTCTCTCCTGACAATCGTCGGTGGCCACGTCTGGCCGCAGCTGACTGACGACGAAAAGCAGATCTTCAATGAGGTGCTGATGGAGGCGGCCAGCAAGGCGACTGAAGCCATCCGAGCCTCTGAGCAGAAGCTAGTGGACGAGTTCCGCAAGTTGGGCAAGACGGTCGTCGAGGTGGATCGGGAAGCATTTATTGCAGCAGCGAAGCCCCTTCATAACGACCCGGATGCCGGAGCCGGCTGGACGAAAGAGCAGTACGAAGCGTTCCTAGCGCTGAAGTAGCGAGCAGAGAAACACGGCTGGGGCGGGCGGCAGCATTGTCGCCTGCCCTGAAGTTATTGCACCCAGCTGGCAGGGAGGACGTCTCGTGCAGCAACAGGAAGGGCACCCGGAGGAGCATCTAATCCACGTTGAGGACGAAGAAATCCAGATTGAACACTACCCGGACGACTGGTTCGCCTTCGGCCTCTTCTGGGTGCTCGCCTTCATTGTCTTCCTGCAGTTCTTTACGCGCTACGTCCTGAACGACAGCCTCGCCTGGACCGAGGAAATCGCGCGGTACCTGCTGATGGTGCTGACATTCCTCGGCTCGGCCATCGTGGTCCGCAAAGGCGCTCACATCGCAGTAGAGGTCTTCTTTCATTTCCTCCCGCCGCGCGGCGCGCGGATTCTTCTGGCGATCGTGGAAGTGATCCAGGCCGCCTTCATCGGGCTGCTCTTCTACTTCTCCCTCACGGTCACCCAGCGCATGCATCTCCAACGGATGACAGTCATCGATCTGCCGATGAGCCTCGTCTACGGGCCAATCGCTTTCGGCTGCCTCCTGATGTTGCTGCGCGCTTTGCAGCGCCTCTGGCGCAATGCCAGGGATGGCTGGCAGACAGCTTACGCCTCCATAGGCAGCACCTCCAACATCGACTAAGGGGAGCGACGCGTTATGGGGCTGCTGCTGATCTCCTTCCTTGTTCTGCTCATGCTCGGCGTGCCGATCTTCATTGCGCTCGCCGGCTCCTCCCTCCTCTACACGCACTTCCTCACGGGAATTCCCGACTTCGTGGTGCTGCATCGGATGGCGGGCGGCGTCGACAGCTTCCCGTTGCTGGCTGTGCCGTTCTTTATTCTGGCCGGAAACCTGATGAATTCGGCCGGCATCACGAATCGTATTTTCGACTTTGCAATCGCAGCAGTAGGATGGCTGCGCGGCGGGCTTGGCCACGTCAACGTTGTCGCCTCGGTGATCTTCGCTGGCATGTCGGGTACGGCCGTGGCCGACGCCGGCGGGCTCGGAACGATCGAAATCAAAGCCATGCGCG
>QGVC01000109.1 GCA_003242645.1 Pseudomonadota bacterium | reverse complement strand
TTGGAGAAGTGGTAAAAGGGACGTCGCCGGGGTTCGGGTGGACGAGGAGCTGGGCGTCGTTCGGGTGCCGCGGATCGTCTGCGCCGCTGCTGCCGGCCGCATTATCAACCCCAAGACCGCGGGCAGTCAGATCATCGGCGGGATTGTGATGGGCCTTGGGATGGCGCTGGAGGAGGAGGCGCTGACCGATCACCGCATCGGCCGCATCATGAACCACAATCTCGCCGAGTATCATGTGCCGGTGCATGCCGATGTCGGTAACATAGATGTGATCTTCGTTGACGAGCCGGATCCCCACGTCTCGCCGCTTGGCGTAAAGGGGTTGGGCGAGCTCGGGATCGTCGGCGCCGCTGCCGCGATCGCTAACGGCATATTCCACGCCACCGGCAAGAGGATCCGCGACTTGCCGATCACGATCGATAAGCTGCTGGCCTGAGAAATAGGTCTGACACCGGTATCACCCCGCTATCCCGGTACCTCGTTCGACGGGTGCTCGGCTGCGCGCGCTCACCCGCGCCTCCAATCGGGCCAACGAAATTCCGCATCACCCCATTGGGCTAGGCTCTCGACGCCGAATTGCGGGATAAACTTTCGCCAAGAAGCAGTTGTGCTCTGTTGCGGACTTCGTCCGATGTATACTGTCGCGACGGGTTCCGAAGCGCTGATCCGTTCTGAGAGAGCTAGCGCTTCGAAAAACCGAGCCAGCAACAAGAACACGAAGACCGCTCCCAGGGGGTGAGGACGACGCGATGCGAAGGCTTTTGCCGCTCCTTTTGGCGCTCGTGGTTGCCGGCGGACTGGCGATCGCGTTGTTGCCAGATGGCCGCTTGGCGCTGCGCGCCGAAAAGAGCGGCAAGCAGACGCCCCGCCAGAGCCAGGCTGTCGCCGTGGAGGTGGCGCCCGCAATCGCAGCCAGGTACCAGGAGGACCTGCGCTCCGTCGGCAGCCTCATGTCGGATGAGTCGGTCCAGATTGCCTCGGAAATCGCTGGCCGCATCCAAAGCTTCGAGTTTGCGGAAGGACAGGCCGTCAAAGCCGGAGACGTGCTCGTCAAGCTCGATGACTCTTTGGCGCGTGCCGAACTGGCGGATGCAAAAGCGCGATTCGAGCTTGCACGTGCCAACCGAGAGCGTGCGCAGTTGCTGAGAAAGCAGGGTCACATGTCGCAGCAGGCGCACGACGAGGCTGCGGCGAACTTTCTGATCGCGGAGGCCGCACTTGAGCTGGCCTCGGTCAGACTCTCCAAGCACGTCATCAAGGCGCCCTTCGACGGCATCGTGGGACTGCGAAACGCTTCCGCCGGTGCCTACGTGAACATCGGCACACCAATCGTAAACTTGGAGAAGATCGACTTCCTGAAGATTGACTTCAAACTGCCGGAGCTTGCCCTAACGCAGATCAGCACTGGGCAGGACGTCATCGTGGAAGTCGATGCCGTGCCCGGCCGGACGTTCAAGGCACAGATCTACGCCATCAGCCCCATGGTCGACGTCAACGGCCGCGCGCTGCATGTGCGGGCCCGCATGGCCAATCCGGATCTTCTGCTGCGGCCGGGCCTTTTCGCTCGGATCACCGTGAAAGGGCGAGAAACCAGGGAAGTGGTGGCGGTGCCTGAAAGCGCGATCGTCCCCCGCGGTGGTGAATCATTTGTCTACGTCATTCAGGGCGGAAGGGCGGTCGAATCTAAGGTTAAGCTGGGCAAGCGCGAGAACGGCACCGTCCAGGTGCTTTCAGGCCTCAGCGCAGGGTCCATTGTGGTCGTCGCCGGTCAGCTCAAGCTCAAGGATGGCGCCCCCGTCGAGGTCGTCCAGACCGTGAGCGGCCCAGAGCCGGAGAAGAGCTGATGAGCCCGATCGAGGTCTGCATCCGGCGCCCTGTTTTTGCGACGGTCCTCAGCCTCGTCCTGGTGCTGCTCGGCCTCGTCTCCTACACGCGGCTGACGGTTCGCGAGTACCCGAACATCGACGAGCCGACCGTTTCGGTCACGACGATGTATCCCGGCGCCGCGCCGCATATCGTCGAGACGCAAGTTACTCAAGTCCTCGAAGGCTCGCTGGCGGGCATTCCCGGCATCGACGTCATCGAGTCTACCAGCCGCTCGGAGACGAGCCGCATCACCATTCGCTTCCGGCAAGACGTCAATCCCGACGAGGCCGCCAACGACGTGCGTGACCGGGTCAGCCGCGTTCGCGGTCGACTGCCCGACGAGATCGATGAGCCCATCATCCGCAAGGTGGAGGCGGATGCCCAGCCGGTCATGTACCTCGTCTTCACCAGCGATCAGATGTCGGCGCTGGAGATCACCGACTATGTTGACCGATATGTTGTAGACCGCCTGAAGAACGTGTTGGGCGTGGCGGACGTGACGATCTACGGCGAGCGCCGCTACGCCATGCGGATTTGGATCGACCGTGAGCGCCTGGCTGCGTACTCCCTCACGATCCAGGATATCGAGAACGCACTGCGTAGCCAGAACGTCGAAATTCCCTCTGGCCGCATCGAAAGCCAGGAACGGGAGTTCAGCGTTCTTTCCCGCACGGGCCTGAGCACGCCTGAGGAATTCCGGGAGATCATCGTCAAGCGAGCAAATGGCTATCAGGTCAAGCTTGGCGACGTTGCGCAGGTGGAGCTCGGTGCCGAGGATGAGCGCCGTGACAGCAGGTACAACGGCCAGCCCGCGATCGTCGTCGGCATCATCAAGCAAGCGGTCGCGAACCCGCTCGATGTTTCAAGAGGCATTCGCGCGCTCCTTCCCGATCTGAACGAGTCGCTGCCAGCCGGCCTCAAGGCGGACATCGGCAACGACGATGCTGTTTTCATCAACGAGTCGATCAATGCGGTGTTCCGCACGATTCTCGAGGCCATCGTTCTCGTGGTGATCGTGATCCTCTTCTTCCTGAGGTCGATCCGGGCATCGATCATCCCCATTGTCACCATTCCCATCTCGCTGATCGCAACGTTCACACTACTCCTGGCATTCGGCTTCAGCATCAATACGCTGACGCTGCTCGCGATGGTCCTGGCGATCGGCCTCGTCGTGGATGACGCCATTGTCGTTCTCGAGAACGTTTCCCGACACGTCGAGAACGGCATGCGGCCTTTCCAGGCGGCGATTTTCGGCACGCGCGAAATCGCATTCGCCGTCGTGGCGATGACGCTGACCCTGACGGCTGTCTACGCCCCCATCGCATTCGCAACGGGACGCACCGGCCGGCTTTTCCTGGAGTTCGCGTTGGCGCTTGCAGGAGCTGTGCTCGTGTCCGGCTTCGTCGCCCTGACGCTGACGCCGATGCTTTGCTCCAAACTTCTGCGGCACGACGATTCGCCTGGATGGTTCTTCCGCGCGATCGAGCGTGGGCTGCGCAGCCTGGAGGAGGGCTACCGGCGCGCACTTCGTGCTGCCCTCTCGGTGCGATGGCTGATCGTCTGCCTAGGGTTGGCGACGGCGGGCGTTGCTGCTGTCCTCTTCATCAATTTGAAATCGGAGCTGGCTCCTGTTGAGGACCGCGGTGTCATCATGATCCGCGGCAACGGGCCGGAAGGCTCAACCCTGTCCTACATGGCCCGCTACAGCGCCCAGGCCGACGCCATTCTGGCCGAGCTGCCAGAGGTCCGCTCGCGCCTCGTCATCAATGGCCTCTGGCAGGTGACCAACTTCGTAGCCATTGGCCGCCTCTACGACTGGTCGGAGCGTGACCGGAAGCAGCAGGAGCTCGTTGCGGAGATCAACCCGAAGATCCGAAACATTCCGGGCGTTCTGGCTTTCGCACAGAACCCACCTTCCCTCGGGCAACGTGGCAGCTCGCGGCCGATCGAGTTCGTTATCCAGACATCCGGCACCTATGAGCAGCTGCAAGAGTATGCCGACCGGATGCTCGAGCGGATCAGCGAGTATCCCGGGCTCGAAGGTGTTGACACCGACCTAAAGCTCAACTCCCCCGAGATTCGTATCGACGTCAATCGGGCCAAGATTGCCGACCTTGGCATCGACGTTGCAACGGTGGGCCGGACGCTCGAAACACTGCTAGGCGGGCGCCAGGTTACGCGGTTCGAGCAGAACGGCGAGCAGTACGACGTCATCGTTCAGCTGGCCGGTGCCGACCGCAGCACACCAGAAATGCTGTCGACGATCTTCCTACGAGCGGCCAACGGAGAGATGGTGCAGCTCTCCAACATCGTGACGCTCAGCGAAACGGTCGCTCCGAAGGAACTAAAGCGCTTCAATCAGCTTCGTTCGGTGACAATCTCGGCAAACATCGCGCCAGGTTATTCGCTGGGCGAGGCATTGGAGTTCCTCGAGCGGACAGCGCAAGAGGTGCTCCCGCCGAATGTGCAAACAGATGTCAGCGGCCAGAGCCGCGAGTTCCGTGCAGCAGGGCAGAGCTTGGCCTTCGTGTTCCTGCTGGCCCTCGGATTCATCTACCTGGTTCTGGCGGCGCAATTCGAGAGCTTCCGCTCGCCGCTGATCATCATGGTGACGGTGCCGCTTTCCATGACCGGTGCGTTAGGAGCGCTCTATCTCACCGGCGGCACGCTCAACGTTTATTCCCAGATTGGCCTTGTGACATTGATTGGGCTCATTACGAAGCACGGCATATTGATCGTCGATTTTGCCAATCAGCAACAAGAGGCTGGAAAGGACAAGTTGACGGCGCTGGTCGATGCAGCTGCGCTCCGACTACGGCCGATCTTGATGACCACTGGCGCCATGGTGCTCGGCGCGGTGCCGCTGGCGCTCGCGACCGGTGCAGGTGCCGAGAGCCGCCAGCAGATCGGCTGGGTGATTGCAGGTGGGCTGACGCTCGGAACGCTTCTGACGTTGTTCGTCGTTCCCGTCGCCTACATGTTCATCGCGCGGGATTACAAGCTCTCCAAACGCGAACCCGAAGGCGAAATAGCCGTGAAACCGGCGCCGGCCGAATAGCTAGAGTGCAGCCAATACCAATTTGCGCTCGTGCGGAAAAGGAAGCGCGAATGCCATATATCGCGCTTCTTCACATATTTCCGGGGAAACAGGCGAGGACCCCTATTTCGCCAATGGATGCGAGAAGCTCCAGGAATGGCCGAACGGATCGACCACCTGGCCGTAGCGGTCGCCCCAGAACGCATCCCACGGCGGCATGATGACCGTAGCACCAGCAGCCGCGGCACGTTCCACGGCGGCATCGCAATTCGGCACCGAAAGGTGAATTGTCACGGAGGTGCCGCCCAGGAATTTCGGCGCTTTGATTCTCCCGCCATCACCGCACGCCTGCTGCTCAGGAAAGTAATCTCGCAAGAAAACGTGCGCGTCATTGATTCGCATTTCGGCGTGAAGAAGACGCTTGCCGTCCTGAGCTGGTACGCGCGCCACCTCTTCCGCACCTAAAGCCTTCTTATAGAATTCCAGCGCCTCTGCTGCATTTTCGATAACGAGGTGAGGTACTGCGGCCGAACTCTGCAACACTTGTTTCTCTCCCTTGCGCTTATATGTCGTCGTCATCAACAGCTTCCATTCGCCGTTCTCACCCCGCATGTGAGAGGTATAGACGCGCTCGTTCTCGCTCTTTATCTCGATGACCTCCTTGGCGATCATGTTTTTCCCGTCGGGACCCGGCCCTTCGGTTTCCAGAACGAGAGCTTTGCCGCTCTCGTCCAGTGCTCCGTCGTAGACCCATAGATAATCCATCATGGAACCGAGCCACGTTCCGACGAAGCGCTTCTTCTTGGTGTCGTAGCCCAGCGTTATCATCATCTTGACGGGCTTGCGGCCGGGCATTTGGCCCAAGCTTTCACAGACGACCCAGAGATCGCCGATCGCCCGCACCGTTTCCGTTCCTTCGAACTTTTCCGGTTCATCTTCTTTATCTGGCGGAAATTCGACCGAAAAGGACCAGTCTCCGACCAGCTGTTGCAGCCACGCATGCTCTTTCTCTGGTTTTGATGGCATCATGATTATTCTCTTCCTCCTCGGTGAGCGGGCGTCAGCCGCCAGATACGGACGTCAGCACCCAGACTTTGGCACCAGGGCGCAACGGCGTCTGAAGCGAGGCGCGCTCGCCCTCGACGAAAACGTTGATGTGCCGGCGGATTGCGGGAGTCGAGTCGACGAGCCGATCGCGCATGCCGGGCCAGCGCTCATCCAGAGCGCTCATCAGCTCATTTACGCTCGTTGCGGGGATTTCGACCTGTCGCTCTGCTTCGGGAAACAGCCGCAACAGAGCGGCTGCCAAAAACACGGTAACACCCGGCTGTGCGGCTCCAACGGAGCGCTGCGTCATGACGAAATCCTTCCGAGAACCGCGGGCTAGTCGACGACCAGTGTTTCGACTGAGGTGATCGTGGGCAAATGCAGAGCGATGCAGCTCCAGCTTTCACCTTCATCGGCGCTGGCAAACACTGCCCCTGAACTGGTGCCGAAATAGACGCCAGCGGGATCGAGGCGATCAGTCGCCATGGCCTGGCGAAGAACACCGAGAAACGCGTTCTTTTGTGGCAGTCCTTCGCGCAGATCCTGCCAGGTCGCGCCGGCATCGCGCGTACGCCAAACAGCGGCTTTTGCGTCCGGCATATAACGGCCAGCGATATCGCCGTTGAGCGGCAAGAGATAGAGCGTATCAGGATCGCGCGGATGCGCGGCGGCCGGGAACCCGAAGCTCGACGGCAGCCCGTCCTCAATGCTCACCCAGCTTCGGCCGCCGTCATCACTGCGATACATCCCGCAGTGGTTCTGCTGGTAGAGCCGGTCTGGCTTGCCGGCCGCCATGACCACGCAATGCACGCACTGTCCGTATTCGGGGTATCTTTGATCCTCAGGCAGGTAGTCACACCTTACGCCTTTATTGCGGGGCTCCCACGTCTGACCGCCATCTTCAGTGTAGAACACTCCAGCCGTCGAAATGGCGACCCACATCTTCTTTTGGTCGGAGGGATGGAGAACGATGGAATGAAGGATCAGGCCACCGCCGCCTGGCTGCCAATCCGGCCGCGAAGGGTGATCGCGGAGCCCCGCAACGTGCTCCCACGTCCGGCCGCCATCATCGCTGCGGAAGAGGCCCGCCGGCTCGACACCGGCATAAAGCACTCCGTTTTCCGCCGGAGCGAGACTCCAACCCGCCTTGATCGGCTGCTCACCTTCTGCATATGCCAAACCTTGGCTAAAATGAATCCACGTCTTGCCGAGGTCAGTCGATTTCCAAACGGCCGGGCCGAACCATTCGTTGCCGCCCGTGGCATAAATCGTATTGGTCGAAGGGTCGGCAATGACATGATTGAGAGGCCATGTTTCACAAAATGGGCCGCTAAGCTCCCACGAGCGACGGCTGGCGTCGCTTTCCAAAATAAACGCGCCCTTCTTCGTGCCGAGAAGTACGAGAACCCTTTTTGCCATGCGACCCTCCGTTTGAGCCTCCCGTGCCCCCGGCTCGCGCTTTCGGTTAAGACTTTTTTGTCGCTGCGATGGCAAGGGGTCTGGACAGACACGTTGATATCAACATTATTAAGCCATGTCAAAGCGAAATGAGCTGCCTTTCGAAATCACTTTGCGGGTACGCGACACGTGCCTTTGTCTGCACGTGCAGCGGGCGGCGCGTGCGATTGCACGGCGCTACGACGAAGCGCTGCGTCCCCTCGGGCTGACGAGTGGGCAGTTCTCGCTCTTGATGTCTCTCAATCGCCCTGAGCCGCCGACGATGGGGCAGGTTTCAGCGGTCCTTGCAATGGATCGCACTACGGTGACAGCAAACCTCAAGCCTCTCGAACGCCGCGGTCTCGTGGAGATCCAGGTCGACGAAAAAGACCGCCGTAGCCGCCGCCTGAAACTGACGTCAGCTGGCCGCCGGCTGCTGGCTGAAGCGATGCCGCTTTGGGAGAAGGCGCAGGCGATCAATGAAAAGCTCATCCCCGGCACCGACCCTGAACGACTCCGAGCTGATCTAAGGGCGCTTTCCTAAGCTCCTCGCCCGCCTTCCGTTTGCGGCTTGCCGTCCTGATCCGCCTGTGCTGCATTCTGCCCAGCACAGGACGATCGAAGGAGGTAATCGCCCGTGAACCTTTCGTTCATGCTAAGGGAGCGTGCCGCGGCCGGTAAGCCGATCCGCATCGGCCAAATCGGCGCCGGCAAGTTTGGCACGATGTTCCTGGCCCAGGCGCGGACGACCGTGGGCATGCACGTTGCGGCCGTCGCCGATCTGAACATCCCGCGCGCACAGTCACAGCTCAAAATGGCATCGTGGCCGGAGGAGCAGTACGGCGCGAGCTCCATCGACGACGCTCTGAAAACCGGAAAGACTTTCCTGACGGACGATGCCGAGTCGATCATTCGCCATCCGGCCATCGACGTCATCGTCGAGGCCACGGGAGATCCCAAAACAGGCATCCGGTTTTGCCTGTCGGCGATCGAGAACGGCAAGCACATCGTGATGGTGAACGTCGAGGCCGATGCCGTCGCCGGGCCTCTACTGGCGAAAAAGGCGAGGGAGGCAGGTGTCGTTTACAGCCTCGCCTGGGGCGATCAGCCCGCTCTCGTTTGCGAGCACGTCGACTGGGCGAGGACGTGCGGTTTCAAAGTGGTGGCCGCTGGAAAGGGCACTCGGTATCTCCCGCACTATCATAAGCTGACGCCGGATACGCTGTGGGACGAGCTCAGAAAATATCTGAAGATCGACGATCCGAAGAGCATCAACTTGAAGATGTTCAACAGCTTCCTGGACGGCACGAAATCCGGCATCGAAATGACCGCGATTTGCAATGCCACGGGCCTCGAGTCCCAGACCGATGGATTGTCGTTCCCGCCCGCAAGCCGCTTCGAGCACGCCGACATTTGCAAGCCACGAAGTGAAGGCGGCGTATTGGAAAAAGCAGGCGTCACCGAAGTGACCTCGATGGTCTACCGCGACGGGACCGACGTGCCGCATAACCTCGCCATGGGCACTTATGTCGTGTTTGAGGCGGCGGAGGATAACGAGTACAGCCGCCGGTGCTTCAAAGAGTATAATCTTTTGCCTGACAAAACGGGCCGTTATGCCGCTCTTTACAGACCGGTCCACATGATCGGTCTCGAGCTCGGCGTTTCGATTGCGTCAGTGGTCCTGCGGAAAGAGCCCACGGGTGCTCCGTTCTGCTTCAATTCCGACGTGATTGCGACAGCGAAACGGAATTTGAAGGCGGGCGAAATTCTGGATGGTGAGGGCGGCTATTGTGTCTGGGGCAAGCAAACGCCCGCGCAGATGTCGCTCAAAGAGGGATATCTGCCGCTTGGCTTGGCCCACAACGTGAAGCTTAAACGCGATATTGCCGAAGGCGAACGCCTCAGATGGGATGATGTGGAGATCGACCCGAATGACACCGCCGTCAAGATTCGGCGTGAAATGGAGGCCGTTTTCGGTAATTCAAACAAAAGCCAATAATTTTTTCGAAGCAGCGCCGGGAGGTTCACCCGGCGCTGTTCGGCTCGAAACTCCCTACAAGGAGCTAAATCTGCTCCACTTCCTCTATATCTGCCAGCTTCGTCACGACGGCTGCCCCGGACTCCAGCGTTTTGTGAACAGGGCATTTGTTTGCGATTTCGAGTAGCTTGTCGCGTAGTTCCGGATCGACGGGTCCCTCGACGGTGATTGTTCGCTCGAAGCGGTCGATCTTGCCGGTGCGCCCCTTAACCACCTCGCCACAATCCTCACAATGCTCAACCGGCACCTTGCCGTGGTTAACGCTCACGCTCACCCGCCCGAGGGCAAGCTTCTTGTACTCGGCGTACATGCGAAGCGTCATGCTCGTACACGCGCCGAGGGCAATCGCAATATAGTTGTAGGGCGTAGGACCGCTGTTCAGCCCGCCCACTGACTCCGGCTCGTCGGCCAAGAGGTGATGCCGCCCCGCAATCACGGCGTTCTGATATTTGCTCGCCCCCGTCTCGTAAACGAGTATGCCTGATTTCCAAATTTCGACCGGCTTCTCCTCGGGCAGATAGCGCGAGGCCCATGCCGCGATGACCTCAGCGATGTACTCAGCATCGCGACGATCCGTTATGAGGTGATCGGCCGTGTCGAGCGAAACGAAGCTCTTGGGATGCTTGGCCGCAACGAACAGCTTGGT
>QGVC01000108.1 GCA_003242645.1 Pseudomonadota bacterium | reverse complement strand
CCTTTCCCCGGTAGCAAGCCCCCGGTAAACCCTTTCCGGATCACCCCCGACCCCACGAAGATGATGGCGAGCAAAAAACCGGCCCGCCACAGATCGATGCCGCCCAAGTCAGGCATGTAGCGTCGGATGGGCCTCAGCAGCGGCTCGGTCAGCGCGTTGAGCGCCTGCCAGACCGTCCGCACGAACTGGTTGTAGGGATTGATGACGTTGAACGCGATCAGCCAGGAGAAAACGACGCTGGCGATTACGACCCATGTGTATAGGTTGAGTAGGTAGTCGATGAAGAGCAGCAAAGGGATCATCGCGCGCGGGTCTCCTCCGGTTCGCTGCCGACAGGTGTAGACGAACCGGAGCGCAGGGAGCAAGCGGAGCGGGGTCTCATGGTTGGGTAATTCGATCCAAACCCATCGCAGATGCGCCACAGAGCTGGCGCGCCAGCCGGCTTGCTTGACAACCCGAAGGGGTAGCTCCTAAATGCCAGCTCCCATGCGCCAACAGGCGCGATTGGGGCCGTAGCTCAGATGGGAGAGCGCTGCAATCGCACTGCAGAGGTCAGGGGTTCGATTCCCCTCGGCTCCACCAATTTAGGCCCTTCTCGACCAGCTACCTTCCTGCGAGCCGATCCATTCGCATAATCGCCAGCGCCAAGGCCTGCGCGCGCGGCACCAGCGAATCTACCTCCAGGTACTCCTCCGGCGTGTGTGCAGCGCCGCCCACGGGGCCGACGCCGCAAATTGTCGGACAGCCCACCGCGGCGGTGAAGCCGGAGTCAGCGCAGCCCCCAGAGAATTCACCTTCGATAGTCAGACCAGCGTCACGGGCAGCTGCCTGGTAATGGACAAACAGCTCTTCAGAAGCTGCGGTGGGATTGAGCGGTAGGAACTCGCCCCTGATTTCCAGGGTCGCTTCGGTCCCGGGGACGTAGCTCGTTGCCACGATCTCCTGGATAGCTGCCATCGCCCTGGTGCGTTCCGGCGGATCGACATAACGCAAGTCGATCTCAGCCTCAGCCGACGGCGCGACCATGTTCACTGCCTCGCCACCGCGGACAATGCCGACGTTGAGCGTTGTGCCCTTGGCGAGATCGGTCAATCCATGGATGGCCACGATCTTGTGCGCCAGCTCGCCGATCGCGCTGATGCCCTTTTCGAAGCTCCCGCCAGAGTGGGCTGGCCGGCCCTCGATCACCATCCGCATGAAGATGCCACCTTTCCGTCCGGTCACAACGTTCCCGCTCGGCCGGCCAGGCTCAGAATTGAACACAGCTCGCGCTTCCCGTGCCGCCGCTTCGATAATGGGCCGGCATGCCGGTGAGCCGATTTCCTCGTCGCTGGTTATGAGACCGGCGACGGGCACCGGGCTACCAAACTTGGCGAAGGCCGCGAGCACGAATGCGTTCATGACGAGGCCGGCCTTCATGTCCGCAACACCTGGCCCGTAGGCGCGACCGTTTTCGATCCGGAAAGGTCGTCTGACAGCTTCACCCTTCGAGAACACTGTATCGCGGTGACCCAGCAAAAGGACCGGCTTTTCATTCGTTAGGCGATCATCGAGGCGAATGTGGATCGCATCCCCGAAGCGTTCATTGGCCTCGCGGCTTGTGACGAGCCCATGCTCCGAGAAGAAACGCTCGAACCGCGCGCCAACCGCATCCACCCCCGCCTTATCGTAGGTGCCTGAGTCGATGTTCACGACATCGCGCAACAGGTCGATCATCGCGTCCTTCTGCTCGGCCAGCCACGCTACGACCTGTGCCTCGCGCTCGTCGGAGATCGTCATTGGGTGCCCCTGGGTTAGACTGTGCGGGGGCCATTGTAGAGCATCCGGCCCGGGACAGGCGATGGCCTGCTTGGTCTTGATCGCCGTTTGGCAGCGGGAGGAAAGCGTCGTCCCGGGCCTTGTGCCCGGGATCCTTCTATCCGCGAACGCGGAGCCTGGGGTGAAGTGGATCCCGGCGACAAGCGCCGGGATGACAAGTGGGTGGTCGAAAAACCTAAGGAGGGGCGGAGGCTCAGGCCCCGCGGCCTTCAAAGAACTCTTTCACGCGGGAGAAGAAGCCAGCGCTTTCAGGGCTCGTATCCTTGTGGCTTTCGCGTTCGAACTCCTCGAGCAACTCGCGCTGGCGCTTGGTCAAGTTCTTCGGCGTCTCAACCCGGACCTGAATATACATGTCGCCGTAGGTCTTCGAGCGGAGCACGGGCATGCCTTTGCCCTTGAGACGGAACTGCTTCCCGCTCTCCGTCCCTTCCGGGATCTTCACACGTGTGACGCTGCCATCGACCGTCGGCACCTCGATCTGGCCGCCTAGTGCGGCGGTGACCATCGAGATTGGAACCACGCAGAAAATGTCGGCACCGTCACGCTGGAAGAACTCGTGCGGCTTGATCGAGAGAAAGATGTAAAGGTCGCCCGGCGGCCCGCCGCGGAGGCCGGCCTCGCCCTCGCCGGCGAGCCGGATGCGGGTGCCGTCTTCGACACCGGCTGGTATGTTCACGGACAGCGTACGCTCGCGCATCACGCGGCCCGAGCCGGAGCAGTTTGGGCACGGATCCTCGATGACCTCACCGCGGCCGTGACAGCTCGGACAGGTCCGTTCGATGGTGAAGAAGCCCTGTGAGGCGCGCACCTTGCCGTAGCCGCCACAAGTCGGGCAGCTTGTCGGCCTGGTGCCGGGCTTTGCTCCGGTTCCGGAGCACTTATCGCAGGAAACGCTGGAGGGCACACGGATTTGTGCCGTCTTCCCCGTGTAGGCCTCCTTTAGCGTGATTTCGAGATTGTAACGTAGATCAGCGCCCCGTTCGCGCCCGGACCGGTTCCGGCGCCGCCCGCCCATGAACTCGCCGAACAGGTCGTCGAAGATGTCGGACATGGAGGCGGCGAAGTCCGGCCCGAAGCCACCGGCCGGCCCTCGAGCACTACCGTCGAAGGCCGCATGGCCGAATTGGTCGTAGGCGGCGCGCTTCTGCGGATCTCTAAGAGTTTCGTAAGCCTCAGCGATTTCCTTGAAGCGCCGCTCGGCGTCCTTGTCCCCCGGGTTGAAGTCGGGATGGCATTCCTTGGCCAGTCGCCGGAAGGCAGCCTTCAGCTCTTGTTCAGTCGCGTTTCGGGATACGCCAAGAACCTCGTAATAGTCGCGCTTGGCCATTTATGGACGCCCGCCATTCCTTCCCGCCTTCGAGGCACCAGCCTGCTCCGCCATTACGGACAAGACCCTCGCCGAAATCGGGGATTACGGCGAGGGCCCTTTGGCTGCTGTCCCGTTCGGCCGGTTAGGCCGAATCCTTCTTGTTATTGTCCTTTACTTCCTCGAACTCGGCATCAACCACATTCTCGGAACCGGACTCGGCTTTCGACTTGGCCTCCGCTCCGCCGGCCTCAGCGCCAGGCTGACCGCTGTAGACGGCCTCGCCGATCTTGAGCGCCGCCTGCGCCAGCGATTGCGTAGCCGACTTGACGCGCTCGATGTCGTTGCTCTGAGCAGCCTCACGCGCGGACGAGATGGCCGCTTCGACCTCCGACTTGACGCCAGCCGGAAGCTTGTCGCCCGACTCCGAGAGTGACCGCTCGGTCGAGTGGATGAGCGCCTCGAGGTGGTTCTTGGCCTCGACCAGCTCCCGCCGCCTCTTGTCCTCGGCAGCGTGCTGCTCGGCCTCCTTGATCATTCGCTGGATGTCCTCATCGCTGAGGCCACCCGAAGCCTGGATGCGGATCGACTGCTCCTTGCCGGTCGCCTTGTCTCTCGCGGAGACGTTGACGATGCCGTTGGCGTCGATGTCGAACGTCACCTCGATCTGCGGCACGCCGCGAGGTGCCGGCGGGATGCCGACCAGGTCGAAAGTGCCAAGGAGCTTGTTGTCGGCCGCCATCTCGCGCTCACCCTGATAGACCTTGATGGTGACCGCGGTCTGGCCATCCTCGGCCGTCGAGAAGATCTGGCTCTTCTTCGTCGGGATGGTGGTGTTGCGCTCGATGAGCCGCGTGAACACACCGCCCAACGTCTCGATGCCGAGCGATAGCGGCGTCACGTCGAGCAGCAGCACGTCCTTGACCTCGCCCTGGAGGACGCCGGCCTGGATCGCCGCGCCGACAGCAACAACCTCGTCCGGGTTGACGCCCTTGTGGGGCTCCTTGCCGAACAGCTCCTTCACGACCTGCTGCACGCGCGGCATGCGGGTCATACCGCCGACGAGGACGACCTCGTCGATCTCAGCGGCCTTCAACCCGGCATCTTTCAGCGCCTGCTCACACGGGCCGCGCGTCTTCGCGATCAGATCCTCGACCAGGCTCTCCAGCTTGGCGCGGGTGAGCTTCATGGTCAGGTGCTTCGGACCCGACTGGTCCGCGGTGATGAATGGCAGGTTGATCTCGGTCTGCGGAGCCGACGACAGCTCGATCTTCGCCTTCTCTGCCGCCTCCTTCAGGCGCTGCAGGGCGAGCCGATCCTGACGGAGGTCGATGCCGTTCTCCTTCTTGAACTCGTCGGCGAGGTAGTTGACGAGCCTCATGTCGAAGTCCTCGCCGCCGAGGAACGTGTCACCGTTCGTCGACTTCACCTCGAACACGCCGTCGCCGATCTCGAGGATCGAGATATCGAACGTACCGCCGCCGAGGTCGTAAACTGCGATGGTCTTGCTGTCTTTCTTCTTGTCGAGACCATAGGCGAGGGCTGCCGCCGTCGGCTCGTTGATGATGCGCAGCACCTCGAGGCCGGCGATCTTGCCGGCGTCCTTGGTCGCCTGACGCTGAGCGTCGTTGAAGTAGGCCGGAACCGTGATGACGGCCTGCGTGACTGGATGACCGAGATAAGCCTCGGCGGTCTCCTTCATCTTCTGGAGAACGAACGCCGAGATCTGCTGCGGCGAATACTGCTTACCTTCCTTGGTCGCGACCCACGCGTCGCCGTTGGGGCCCCGCACGATGCTGTAGGGAACGAGCCCCTTGTCCTTCTCAACCGTCGGGTCGTCGTAGCGGCGACCGATGAGACGCTTGATCGCGAAGAAAGTGTTCTGTGGATTCGTGACGGCCTGACGCTTAGCAGGGAGGCCAACCAGCCGCTCCCCGTCTTCAGTGAACGCCACAACCGAAGGCGTCGTGTTCATGCCTTCGGCGTTGACAATGACCTTCGGCTGGCCGCCTTCCATCACGGCCACGCACGAGTTTGTCGTTCCGAGGTCAATTCCAATCACTTTCGACATGTCGGCCTGTTCCTCTCCTTATTCGGCTGACCGTCTGGGCCCGACAACTTCGGCGCCCGGCAACACCCTTTCCCCATAGGGTTGGTAAGACGGCCCCCAATGCGCTTACAATAGGTCAGCGGGTATATAAGCGGGGGGGAATAGGGCTGCAACGGCACTGCGGGAAGCTTTTGTTACAAAAATGGCGGGATTTGCCCAAAGTGCACCTCAGACCTGCAGCCAACCAGGGTTGCACCCGAGCCACAACACCGCCAAGTCATTCTATTCTTGAAGTTTGATGATGTCAGAACCCCGGATGGTGCCCAGCGGGTTTGTGCACATGCCCGGCTATTTCGACCCGCGTAGCCAAGCCGAGCTGTTGCGTGAGGTCGAAGAGATAACGCGTCGTGCCCCCTTCTACACGCCAACCATGCCGAAGAGCGGGAAGCCTCTTTCGGTCAAAATGACCAATGCGGGGTCGCTCGGATGGGTAACGGACAAGGAGGGCGGATACCGTTATCAACCGGTGCATCCCGTCACAGGTCAGCCGTGGCCAGCCATCCCCGATCTACTGCTTCGGCTGTGGGAGGACGTGGCGCATTACCCCGCTCTGCCAGAGGCTTGCCTGATCAACTTCTATGGCGCCGGAGCTAAGCTCGGCAGCCATGTCGATACGGACGAGGAAGACACGCGGGCGCCGGTTGTATCGATTTCACTGGGAGACGATGCGGTTTTCCACATCGGCGGGCACAAGCGGGCCGATCCCAAGACACGCATGATCTTGAGGTCCGGTGATGTGGTCGTGCTGGGCGGGGATGCCCGGCTCGCTTATCACGGTGTCGACCGCATATGTCCGGGGACATCGAGCCTTATCCCCGGCGGCGGCCGCATAAATCTCACGTTGCGTCGCGTGACGAAGCCGCACCTCGGCCAAAGCGAGGCTTAGCGGTGCTTCGCAGGAGCTATTGCGCTTGCCCCTCGCCTTCCCCCGATTCGCCCGATTCTTGATTGTTCCCGGCGCCCGCCTGCTGCTGCGCCTGGGGCTCAGCCTCGGGAGTCGGTGCCTGCGCTTGGGCTTCAGCAGCCTTCTCCGCTGCCGGCTGCGCCTTGGGGCCGCCCTTCGCGACGACGACCATTGCAGGCCGCAACACGCGGTCCTCGATCATGAAGCCCTGCTGGTAGACCTGCACGATTGTGCCGGTCGGAACATCGGGGTTGTGTTGCTCCATCACGGCTTCATGGAAGTGAGGATTGAACAGCTGGCCGTCGGCTTCGATGCGCTTCACGCCATGGCGCTCGAGAACGTTGAGGAACTCCCGTTCCATCATCGTGACGCCTTCGACCAAGCCCTTCAGCTGCGGATTTGGCTCGTCGCCACCCAGGTGAACTGACGACAAGGCCCGCTGGAAGTTGTCGGTGAGAGCGGCCACGTCAGCGGCGAACTTGGAGATGGCGTACTTGGCTATATCTGCTTTCTCACGTTCCGTACGCTTCCGGAAATTATCCAGTTCCGCGTGCGCCCTCAGCAGTCGGTCGGTGAGCTCGGCCACCTGCGCTTCGAGCTCTTTTATGCGAGCCTCGGCAGCCGCGAGCTCATTAGCACCCCGTTCGGCAGCTTGCTCGGCGCCTTCTGCGGCGGGTGCTCCTTCTGCAGCAGGTGCCGCTTCGGTCGCTGCCGGAGCCTCACCAGCGTTCGCGCCAGCCTGCGGCTGATTGTTCTCCGTCGCCGCAGCCTCAGGCTCTTTGCCCTCGCCGGTCGCCTCGGGTGGATTGTGCGGCTCTTCAGGGCTTGGCTTCACGCTCATGAGTCCTCGGGAATCTTGAGTGGCAGGAACGTCAAAGGCTGGCATGGAGTACAAGCCAGCCTTGCAAACTCGCCGGTATGATGGGTGCGGTCAGAGAAAAATCAAGTCAGCAGCCGGCTCACCAGTTTGGCGGTGTAGTCGACCATGGGGATGATTCGTGCGTAATTAAGTCGCGTCGGGCCGATAACTCCGAGCACGCCGACGATTTTACGTGTCTTGTCCTGGAACGGCGCGACAATGAGCGACGAGCCCGATAGCGAGAACAGCTTGTTCTCCGATCCGATGAAGATGCGCACGCCCTCCGCCCGCTCTGCGAGGCTGAGGAGCTGAATGAAATCGCGTTTCGCCTCCAGGTCCTGGAAGAGCTGCCGGATTCGCTCCAGCTCCTCGATAGCGGTCAAATCCTTGAGCAGGTTGGATTGGCCGCGCACGATCAGGCTCTGTCGGTCGCCAAGCGTGCCCGACCATTCAGCAAGGCCAGCCTTGATGACCTTTTGCGTCAGCGCGTCGAGCTCGGCGCGCGCGTTGGCGATTTGCTTCTCGATGTGAACGCGCGCTTCGTCGATCGACATTCCCCGCACGTGCGCGTTGAGGTAGTTCGCGGCTTCGACCAGCGCGGACGGCGGCAACCCCGGCGGCAGCGAAATGATGCGGTTCTCGACCGTCTGGTCGTCGCCCACCATCACCACGAGCGCCCGCCCAGGCTCCAGAGGCACGAATTCGATGTGCTTGAGCCGGCTCACTTGCTTCTCGGCCAGCACGAGACCGGCGCAGTGCGAAAGGCCCGAGATCATCTCGCTGGCCTCAGCCAGGAGCTGCTCGATCGATTTTCCTGGCTTGTAGGAGATTTGCGACTCGATTTGCTTACGCTCTTCTTCCGTCAGATCGCCCACCTCGAGCAGAGCGTCGACGAACAATCTAAGCCCCAGGTGCGTCGGCATACGGCCCGCCGACGTGTGGGGGGCATAGATCAGGCCAAGCTGCTCGAGGTCCGACATCACGTTCCGCACGGATGCCGGAGACAGCGTCATGGGCAAATTGCGCGAGATGTTCCGCGAACCGACAGGCTCGCCGGTTTCGAGGTACGTCTCGACGATCTGACGGAAAATGGTGCGAGAGCGCTCGTTGAGCTGGCTGAGCTCGCTAATGGTCCCTGTCATTTGCTCTCGTTGAAGGTGCTCCCACCAACAACTGACTTAAAAAACTGTAGGCGCAGCCGAGCCGACCCGTCAAATCCCGTGCGAATTGCTGTTGAATGCGGGCCAGCGCTCGCCTAGTTTGCCGCGCACTTGAGTCGGCCTGTTCTCGGCTGGCTTTGAGCACCCAGAAAGGTTGTCATGCGACCGTCAAAACGCAAGCCCGACGAGCTTCGCCGCGTCTCATTCGAGCGAGCCGTGTCCATGTACGCGGAAGGCTCCTGCCTCATCAAGTTTGGTCATACCCATGTGCTGTGCACGGCCAGTGTGGAAGATCGCGTGCCGCCCTGGCTCAAGAACCAGGGGCGTGGTTGGGTGACGGCGGAATATGGCATGCTGCCCCGCGCCACCAGCGAGCGCACGCGCCGGGAAAGCACGGCCGGTCAGCAGTCCGGGCGCACGCAGGAGATCCAGCGGCTGATCGGCCGGGCCTTGCGCTCAGTGGTGGACCTGCAGAAGCTCGGCGAGCGCCAGATCACCATCGACTGTGACGTGTTGCAGGCCGATGGCGGGACGCGGACGGCGGCCATCACCGGCGCATGGGTCGCATTGCACGATTGCATCCAGTGGATGCGGGCGCGTGACATGATCGGCGATGGCGTGCTCAAGGATCAGGTCGCTGCTGTGTCCGCCGGCATTTATGCGGGAGTGCCGGTTCTCGACCTGGACTATGCCGAGGACTCGGAGGCCGAGGCGGACGCCAACTTCGTCATGACAGGGTCCGGCGGCATCGTCGAGGTGCAGGCGACCGCCGAAAAGGAGCCGTTCAGCCAGGAACGCTTCGACGAGCTGATGCAGTTGGCGCGCAAGGGCATTAAAGAGTTGATAGCCCTGCAGCAGTTGACGGTGGCTTGAGCCATCCCGGCTCGGCCATCGCGAGAAGCAAGAGGCGGGTGAAGCGATGAAGCCGGCCGGGATTCTGGAAACGGTGCTCTATGCCAGCGACCTCGATGCTGCGGAGCGCTTCTACCGCGATGTGCTGGGCCTGGAGCCCTTCTCGAAGTCTCCAGGCCGGCAGCTGTTCTATCGGTGCGGGAACCAGGTTTTCCTCGTATTCAATCCCGAGGCAACGTCGAAACCGCCGGCCGCGAATGCGCTGCCAGTGCCTCCGCACGGTGCCGTCGGGCCGGGACACGTCTGCTTCCGCGCCCAGGCCGCGGAGATCGAGGCTTGGCGCAAGCACCTGGAATCCCACGGTGTCGCCATCGAAGCCGACTTTGAGTGGCCAAGCGGCGGCCGTTCGATCTACTTCCGTGACCCGGCTGGCAATTGCCTCGAGTTCGCCGAGCCACGCATCTGGGGGCTCGAGTGATGCGAAAGCTCGAGAAGGGAGCGAAGCTCGTCGTCGCTAGCCACAACCCCGGGAAGATCAGGGAAATTGCGGATCTCGTAGAGCCCTACGGGTTGGAGGTCGTCTCAGCCGCAGATCTCGCGCTCCCCGAGCCTGAGGAAACGGAAACGACGTTTGCAGGCAATGCGCGGCTGAAAGCAGTCACCGCCGCCAGGGCGTCGGGACTTCCCGCTCTTTCTGACGACTCCGGCCTGGAGGTAGAGGCACTCGGTGGGCAGCCCGGTGTCTACTCGGCCCGTTGGGCGGGTCCGGAGAAAGATTTCAACGTGGCGATGAAGCGGCTTGCCGACGAGCTGAGCGCAGCCGGTGCATGGAAGGAGCCGGGGCCACGCGCCAATTTTACCTGCGCGCTATGCCTTGCCTGGCCAGACGGAGAAGCGCACATCTTCGAGGGTAAGGTCTTCGGCCGGCTCGTGTGGCCGCCGCGAGGCGACCGAGGCTTCGGCTATGACCCCATGTTCCTGCCGGACGGTGAGACTTTGACGTTCGGCGAAATGGATCCGGCAGACAAGCATGCCATCAGTCACCGTGCCCGGGCCTTCGCCCTCTTCGTGGATG
>QGVC01000107.1 GCA_003242645.1 Pseudomonadota bacterium | reverse complement strand
GGGCGTGGCGATTTCTTTTGAGATGTGAGTGGAACTGAATTGGATCTTGCGGGTTTAGAGTGTGACCTGCGCCGTCCCCCCCCCACGCGCAGGTCTTATCTGAGGGCACCCATCAACGGGTGCCCTTTTTTTGTCCGTCGCTCTGTCCGCCTCTGCCGCGGGTGCAGAATTCAAGGTTTGACTTTGCCGGTCGGCTTCGAAACGATCGGCACCTCCTCGAACTGGCGTGAAGAGGGAGCCTCTCAATGACTCCGAGCTCGCGCGTCGCGGCCGGCGGCGCATCGATTCCTGTGATTGGCTACGGCACCTGGCCCCTCAAGGGGGAAGAATGCGTCCGCGGGGTGGCGGCGGCGCTCGCATGCGGCTACCGCCATATCGACACGGCTGCGATGTACCAGAACGAGGCTGAGGTCGGTGAAGGCCTGCGGGTCAGCGGAGTGCCCCGGGAGGACGTATGGATCACCACCAAGGTGTGGTGGGAGGACATCTCAGACGGCCCGCTTCAACGCTCGGCGGAGAGGAGCCTCCGGCAGCTCGGCATCGATCAGGTCGATCTGCTGCTCATCCATTGGCCGAACAAGGCTGTGCCGCTTTCGGAGTCGATCCGCGCCCTCAACGACGCGAAGCGGCGCGGGCTTACCCGGCACATCGGGGTTTCGAACTTCCCCTCCCGCATGCTTGAGGAGGCGGTCGCCCTCTCGAGCGAGCCGATCGTCATGAACCAGTGCGAGTATCACCCGTACCTTGACCAGTCGAAGGTGCTCGCCGCCTGCAGACGGCACGGTGTGGCCTTCGCGTCCTATTGCCCCCTCGGTCGCGGCTCCGTTGGCGGCGTGTTGCAGGATCCTGTGGTGCAAGACATCGCCCGGCGGGTCGGGCGCACGCCGGCTCAGGTCGTCTTGCGCTGGCACATACAACAGCCGGGCGTGATCCCCATTCCGAAATCCGCCAACCCGAAGCGGATCGCCGAGAACTTCGCCATTTTCGATTTCGAGCTTAGCGAGGACGATATGCGCCGCCTGTCCAGTCTTGCGCGGCCGGACGGGCGCATTGTGACGATGTCCGTCGCGCCTGAGTGGGATTAGGGGTGGGTAGTTGTCGACCGGATGGGCTGATGTCGCCCAGATGGGTGCCCGCTGCCAAGCTCCCACGGTCTGCGCACGTGTGTCATGCACGGGTGCCAGTCGACATTGAAGGGCATTCCGGGCAATTGTCAGGAGATCCCGGTACGCCCCTCTGACCAGCCGCAGCTTCCGTGCTCCAGTCCTCGCCCACAGTCCGCGCGCTCTTCGCGGTGCCCGATTACCGGCGCCTGTGGACGATAGGCGCGCTCGTTGGCGTGGTGCGGTGGCTGGAGTTTCTGGCGCTCGGCGTATTCGCCTACCAGGTGACGCAGTCTCCCACGTATGTGGCCCTGATCGCCCTCGTCAGGATGGCGCCCTGGATTGTATTGGGATTCCTTATCGGGGCGCTCGCCGATTATTTCGATAAGCAGCGCATGCTGGCGGCCGGCTTTCTCGTCAGTGGGGTCGCGTTCGCCGCGATGGCGGTGCTGTCTGCATTCGGTTTGGCGGGCTACGGAACGGCGATCTGCGCGGCACTGGTATCGGGCCTCCTCTGGACAACGGATCTTCCGGTGCGCCGCCGGCTGCTGGTCGAGGCGGCAGGTGTCCATCGGATGACGGCGGCGCTTGGCTTCGATAACTCGAGCTACTTCGCCGCGAGGGCCATTGGGCCAATCCTAGGCGGCGTCGCCTATCAGCTGCTTGGCATCGAGGGCATCTTTGCCCTGAGCGCGGCCGTCTATCTCGCCTGCTTTTATTTGTCCGTCGGGCTGACGGACGTCGAGCCTTCTCCCACGGATAGAGCTCACGTGGGGAACCCTCGCCCTTCCGTTCTTTCCCTGCTGATCCCACCCCGCGAGCTGATCCTGAGCCGCCGGTTTCAGGTCGTGGTCGGCGTCACCATCGTTTTTAACGTCTGGTGTTTCCCGTTCCTCAGTATGGTGCCGGTCATCGGTGAAAAGGAATTCGGGCTCACGCCGGCTCAGATTGGTGCGTTGTCGGCCTGCGAGGGAGTTGGCGGGACGATCGGCGCCATCTTGATAGGGCTTCTTGCGGGCCAGCGTCCGTACTTCCCCTTCTATTACTTCGGCGTGATGGGGTTCCTCGCGCTCATGCTCGGCGTATCGGTCTCATTGACTCTCGGAACCACCATCGTCGGGCTGCTGCTGATTGGCGCCAGCGCTTCTGGCTTCTCGGCCGTTCAATATGCATTGATCTACACGATGGCGCCGCCGGACATGCGCGGGCGAGCCGCTGGCTTCCTCTCCATCTTCATTGGAACATCAACCCTCGGCTTCTACAACACCGGCTGGGTGTTCTCTCGTTTTGAGACCGCCGATGCCATGATGATCATCGCGCTCGAGGGCTTTATTCCGCTGCTGATCCTGGGGCTGCTCTGGATGCGGGCGAAGAGCTGAGGCTGGGGCTTGAGCTTTTCCGCAGCCGCTCCACTGTGGCTGTCGCTCCTTATTTCGACTCGTCATTTCGACTCGTCCGGCGAGCAATAGGCGGTCGTTTCGAGGCCAATGGCGGTATCAGGCACGGTCGGTCCCCTCCAGCTTACGGCCTACTCCTTCCGCTGCTTTCCGGGGATTGTGCCTGTCGCGGTGCCCGGCTGCTGGGGAATGGTGCCCGTTGCAACCGAGTCCTCCGGGACAAGGCGGAGAACCTCGCCATCCTCATGGTCGGTGACGAGCCAGATCGCGCCTTCCTGATCCACCTGGACATCGCGGATGCGGCGGCCAAGCTCGGTGAGAATGAGCTCGTTCTCGACGACTTTGCCGCTTCTGATGCGGGTCCGGACAACGCCTTGGGCTAAGAGCCCGCCGTGCAGCAAATCGCCCGCCCATTGGGGGAACAGATCCCCGGTGTATATGGCCAATCCGGATGGCCCGATCTCCTGCTCCCAGATGTGAACCGGCGGCTCGAAGCCTTCTACGACCGCGCCGCTTCCGATGCGTGCTCCGGAGTAATCGACGCCGCCCGTCTGGATCGGCCAGCCATAGTTGCGGCCCGGCTTGATCAGATTGATCTCATCGCCGCCGAGCGGTCCATGCTCGTTGACCCACAGCTCGCCGGTTTGAGGATGGATGGCCATGCCCTGGATGTTTCGATGCCCCCAGGAATAGATCATCTCATCTTTGTCGGGATCGTTTACGAACGGGTTGTCCGGGGGCATCTGGCCATCGTCAGTGATGCGGACGATCGACCCGGCATGGTCCTTCGGGTCTTGTGCGCGCGACATATTCCGGCGATCACCGATCGAGAGGTAGATAGTGTTGTCCCGCGGATCGAAAACGAACCGGCCGCCGAAATTCAGGCCGCCGGAATCGTGCCGATTCATTGAAAAAATCAGCTCGACATCCTCGAGCCTCGGCGTGTCGCCGCTCTCAACGAGCCTTCCGCGAGAGATCGCCGTGCCCGCACCCTCGGTAGAGGGCTGAGAGTAGCTAACGTAAACGAGGCGGTTTTCCGCGAATTGCGGGTGCAGGGCTACGTGGAATAGCCCGCCCTGACTGGATCTCGTGTCCCCAAGGAAGCGGAAGGTATCTGGCACGCCTTCCACGGGTGCGGAAAGCTCACCTTTTCGATTGCCGATGCGGAGATCGCCGGAATTCCGCTCCGTCACGAGATACCGGCCGTCCGGAAGCAGTGCGATGCCCCACGGATGATGAAGTCCGGTGGCGATCGTCTCGACCCGCACCCGAACATGATCGGTGTCGATGACGTGGTGATCCTGCGCCGATGCCGACGCATGGTAGCTTAGCAGGACTAGCGAAAACGAAACGACATGCGCGGAACCGATCCAAAGGCGCATTGGAATCCCCGACACCGCAGACGCAAAAAGTCCGCAGTCGGAAACTCGCCTCTGCGGCACTCGGTTCCAAGATCGCGCGAAGAGAAAAGGTTAATCCGTCCCCCCGCTATTGCCGAGGGTCCAACTCTTCCTTGCGCCGCGCGGTTTCTTAGCCGCCGATCAGCATTTTGATGTCGGTAAATTTGATCTCCGGCGCGCGTTCCGCCGTCCACCGCAGCATGAATTCCGAGGGAGCAAGAAAGACTTGCGCGCCGTCGAGATCCGTTGCGATCGAGGCTTTGTTCTTATTGATAAAATTCTGCAGCGCGACTTTGTCGTCGGATTCGATCCAGCGCACCAGCTCGAACGGGCTCGATTCGAACGCCACCGGCAGGCCGTACTCATTTTCCAACCGGTTGGCCAGAACGTCGAGCTGCAGTGCGCCGATGACGCCGACGATTGGCGGCGAGCCGTCGAGGGGATTGAAAAGCTGCACGACTCCCTCCTCGGCCATCTCTTGTAGGGCAGTGCGCAGCTTCTTGGCCCGGATGGCGTCATCCAGTCGGACCCTTCTCAGGATCTCAGGCGCAAAATTCGGAATGCCGAGGAATGTGAGGTCTTCACCTTCGGTCAGCGTGTCGCCAATGCGCAGCGTGCCGTGATTGGGAATGCCGACGACGTCGCCTGCGTAGGCCTCGTCAACCACTGAGCGGTCCTGAGCGAAGAAGAACTGGGGAGCCTGCAGGGCCATCGTCTTACCCGTGCGGGTCAGCTTCACCCGCATGCCGCGGGTCAGCCGGCCGGAGCAGACGCGCATGAAGGCGATGCGATCCCGGTGGTTGGGATCCATGTTGGCTTGGATCTTGAAGACGACACCGGTCATTTGCGGCTCAGTCGGCTCGACTGTTCGCTTATCAGCCTTCAGGCTGGCGGGCGGGGGCGCATAGGCAACGAGCGCCTCGAGCAGGTCGCGCACACCGAAGTTCTTGAGCGCACTTCCGAAGAAGACCGGGGTGAGGGTGCCGCTGCGGAACGCTCCAAGATCGAAACGCCCGCAAGCATTTATGACCAGGTCGATTTCCTCTCGCCACCGGGCAAGATCATCCTGCTCCAACAGCTTGGCGATGGCGGGATCATCAGGGCCCGTTACGGGGAGGCTCTCCAGACTGTCATCGACCCGGCGAATTCGCGGCTGGTTGAGATCGTAGAGACCGCCAAAACTGCGGCCGCGGCCGATCGGCCAGTTCATCGGGGCGGTATCAAGTGCCAGCGTCTGCTCGATCTCATCGAGCAGCTCCAGCGGCTCGCGGCTCTCCCGGTCCATCTTGTTGATGAATGTCATGATCGGGATGTCACGCAGGCGGCAAATCTCGAACAGCTTGAGCGTCCGCGCCTCGATGCCCTTGGCGGCGTCGATCACCATAACGGCGGAGTCGACGGCGGTAAGGGTGCGGTAGGTGTGGTCGGAGAAGTCCTCGTGCCCCGGCGTGTCCAGGAGGTTGAAAACCGCGCCGCCGTACTCGAACGTCATCACGGAGGTGACGACCGAAATTCCGCGCTGCCGCTCGATGGCCATCCAATCGGAGCGGGTATTCCGGCGGTCACGCTTGGCCTTGACCTGACCGGCGAGCTGGATCGCGCCGCCGAACAGCAGCAGTTTCTCTGTCAGCGTCGTCTTGCCGGCGTCCGGGTGCGAGATGATGGCGAACGTGCGCCGCCGCGCAATCTCCCGCTCGAGCACAGAAGGACGCCTCGGGGCGGCCGAAGCTGGCACGGTCGTCTCTCCCGAATCCGCTGCGCGGTCGGCGTATTGGAACGGCTGGTCGTTCAAGTGGCTTACCCTTGCGTTGGAAAAAGGCGAATGTGGTGTAGCATTGCCGGCATAGCAAGGCAGCCGGCACGTTGGCTGGCGCCCCCGCCGGGCGACTCGGTTTAGACCGTTTCACCTTTCATATGGAGCACTCGGCCATGACGCGCAAACTGGATCTCGATCAACTCAAGAAGAGATTGGAGGCGCGCCGGGCCGAGCTGCTGAAGGTCCAGCACGAGACGGAGGCCGACCGCAGCACGGTGTTGCTGGACCAGACGACGGTCGGGCGCCTGTCACGCATGCACGCCATCCAGGAGCAGGCGACGGCAATCGCGACGGGGCGTAAAAGGGAGGAGGAGCTGGCGCGCATCGATGCTGCTTTGCAGCGGATGGCCGACGGCGAATACGGGTACTGCGTCGTCTGCGGCGAGGAAATCGATGAGCGGCGCCTTGAGCTTGATCCCTCGCTGCCAAACTGCATCGACTGCGCCCGCAAGGCGCAACGCTGAAACATCTGCAAGACCGCTTTGACAGGTGGGGCCATGCACCCGTGGTGGTCGGGCGGCCGGAACCGGCCCTATGCTCATGCGTTCGCTCAACAGATTACGACTCGCTCGGGAGTCGCTTTGGAGCAACGGCTCGCGGAGCCAGCATACGGAGCCGAGACATGAGCTCAACCGGCCTTGAAGTTTTCGATAAGACCATCCAAACGACAAATACGTGGCTGAACGACATCGCCGAGGATCTGGGACCTGACCGGCAGCGCTGCTACCACGCCCTCAGGGCTGTGCTCTTTGCTCTGCGCGACCGGTTGACGGTGGACGAGGCAGCGGATCTGTCTGCCCAGCTTCCAATGCTCATCCGCGGCATCTTCTACGAGGGCTATCGCCCCTCCATCATGCCGCAGAGGATACGTTCGCGGGACGAGTTCCTGGCAAAGGTGAATGAGCATCTGCAGAACATACGACCTATTGGTGCGGAGGAGGCGGCGCGCGCCGTGTTCCGAGTGCTCGAAAAGCGTATTCCGGCCGGCGAGCTGAACGAGGTCAAGCAGATGCTGCCTCCTGAAATTCGTGCGCTCTTCCCCGCGGCGCAGGCCGCTGAAGGGAACACCGGCCAGCAGGCGCAGCAGCCGGCGCAGCGCTAATCGCGCTGGGCGAGTCCGCCCGATCGAGCTCATTCTTTTTGGGGAGATCGGTCTGCGAATTCGATAACTTGAACCCCAATTTCAAGTGACAACGACCGGCTCTCGTCGACGGGAAGCCGGGCCACTCCAGCTTGCATCTTCGGCAACCTGCCTAGATAATTGGCGCGGCAAGCCGTGAATGGTCCCGCCGACCAGCTCCGCATTCGTCAGCGCGCTAAGGCATGACCGCGGCGGCCCTGCGGGCATTCGCGCTGCAGCCACTCGATTGGACCTATCCGATTGCGGAGGGGAAATGATTGCTTCCAGACTGACGGGACTGATCCTTGCCGCCATCGGCATGTTGGTGGGCGGCGCTGCGTGGGCCCAGACGACGTTCAAGATGAACATCTCGGTGCCCAAAGATTCTCATTACGGCGTGGCGGTCGACACCTTTGCCGAGGAAGTCGAGAAACGCACCCAGGGCCGATATAAAATTCAGAACTTCTATGCCAGCGCGCTAGGGAACGAGCGTGAGGCGATCGAAGCCGTCCAGCTCGGCACTCTGGATCTCGTGCTCACCTCGACAGGGCCGGTGCCGAATTTCGTTCCGGAGCTGGCTATCCTCGATATTCCGTTCCTATTCCGCGACTACGAGCACGCTCGGTCAACGCTGGACGGACCGGTCGGCCAGGAGCTGCTGAAAAAATTCGAGCCGGTCGGCATCAAAGCGCTGGCATGGGCGGAAAATGGATTCCGTCACATGACCAATTCCCGGAGGCCGGTACGCACTCCCGAGGACCTGAAAGGCCTCAAGCTGCGCACGATGGAAAATCCCATTCACATGGCGGCCTACAAGGCGTTCGGCATCATTCCGACGCCGATGGGCATCAGCGAGGTCTTCACGGCGCTCCAACAGGGCACCGTGGACGGTCAGGAAAACCCGATTTCGGTGATCCAGTCGTTCAAGTTCGACCAGGTGCAGAAACACTTGACCCTGACCGGCCATGTCTATTCGCCCTCCGTCATCCTTATGAACAAGGGCCTGTGGGATGGCCTCTCCGACGAGGATAAGGGGCATTTCCTCGACGCTGCCAAGGAAGCGGTGAAGGCCAACCGCGCCCGCATCGACCAAGATGAAAAGAACGGCGTGGCCTATTTGCGCTCCAAGGGGATGGAGGTCGTCGAGGATGTCGACCGCACCCAATTCCAGAAGGCGCTCGAACCTGTCTTTGCTGAGTTCAGCAAGAAATTCGGCGAGGAGAACATTCGGCGGCTACGCGAAGGGAAATAGTGAGAAGGCGACAGGGAGAAGATGGCGGTCTAACCAGCCGATCCTTCCCTGTCAGCGAGCCAAGGCGCTGGGGCAGCAGTGATCTGACTTCCCGAAAAATCGCGCTCAGAGATGAAAGATCGGGCTGCCGAACCGCGGTTGTTTAGCCTCCAGCCCAGATCGGTCAGCGCACTTCGATGAGAGACCTAATCCTCGCGATCGAACAGCGGACGACCGCCTTGGCGATGTTTGGCGCGGGGCTCATGCTGGTCATCGCCGCGTTTTCCGGCCTCTGGCAAATCGTCTCCCGCTTCATACTAGAGCAGCCGGCCGAGTGGACCGAGGTAACGATCCGCTTGTCTCTGATCTGGATGGTGTTTCTCGGCATCCCAACTGCATTCCGTCAGGGAGCCATGATTTCGGTGGACCTGCTTTATCGCAAGTCCGGCCCGCGCCTCCGGCGTGTCCTGGAATGGCTCATCTTCCTGGCTAGCCTTGTATTGATGCTCGCCATCCTGTGGTGGGGCTACGATTACACCTACCGTACTCGCTTTCAGACGATTCCGGGCATCGAGTCTCTCACCATGGTGTGGGCCTATTCGGCTATGCCCATTGGCGCGCTCTTTTCGCTGCTCGCCATCGTCGGGCAACTCCTCGATCCCCGACGGCAAGAGCTCGACGTAGCGCAGTAGTCCGCCTTGAGCGAGGGAGAATAGAGGTACCATGATGTCCATAGCAATGCTGGTCACCATGTGCCTCGGGTTCGCCCTCTCGATCTCGATCGCCGTATCGATTGGACTGGCCGCGCTGCTCGGCACCTGGCTCTCGAATGTCAATATGCTCCTTACCGTAAAGGAGATTTATTCGGCGCTGAATAAATTTCCTCTGGCGGCCATACCTTTTTTCATTCTTGCAGGAAATTTGATGGAGGCGGGGGGCATTTCACGCCGCCTCGTTGATTTTGCGAAAGCAGTTGTCGGCGGTCTGCAAGGCGGGCTGGCAGCCACGTGCGTCCTCACCTGCTTGATGTTCGCGGCGGTTTCCGGCTCGAGCGTCGCCACGACGTTTGCCGTTGGCACCATTCTTGTACCCGCGCTTGTGAAGCACGGCTATCCGCGCACGTACGCTGCTGCCTTGCAGGCCACATCGGCAGAGCTTGGCGTGATTATTCCACCATCGATTCCGCTCATCATTTTCGGCGTGTCGGCCGAAGTCTCGATCGGAGAGCTATTCATTGCAGGCATCGGGCCAGGCATTCTGATCGGCGCTGCGCTTATGGCATTTGTTCTCGTCTATGCGCGCGTGAAGGGCTACGGAAAGCAGGATGGCGAGGACCGGCTGCCGGTGTTGACGGCCACGCGAAAGGCAATTTTTGCGCTGTTCATGCCTGTAATCATCCTCGGCGGTATCTATGGAGGCATCTTCACGCCAACCGAAGCGTCCGTGGCCGCCGTATTCTATGCGCTGTTTGTGGGCGTCGCGGTGTATCGCGAAATCGGGTTCAAGGACCTGATTTCGGTTTTGCGAAAGACCGTAATTTCCTCCTCCGTCATTCTGTTCATTATCGGAAACGCAGGGCTGTTCAGTTACCTCATCACGCGGGCTGGTGTGCCAGAGATGATTGGTGAGTTCCTGCGCGCAAACCTGAGTACACCGTTTCTCTTCCTGCTCGGGTTGAATGCGGCGTTGTTCGTTATCGGTATGTTCATAGAGACGTCAGCCGCGATCATCGTATTGGCGCCTATTCTCGTGCCGGTGGCTACAAGCTTTGGCATCGATCCAGTGCATCTGGGCCTCGTGATGGTCGTCAACCTGGCTCTCGGCATGGTGACGCCGCCGTTCGGTGTCAATCTGTTCGCGGCATGTACGGTGGCCAACATCTCGGTCGACGCTATTATCGGCAAGCTTATTCCCTTCGTGGTGCTCGTGCTGGCCTGTCTCATGGTCATCACGTATGTGCCGCAAGTCTCCCTATTTCTGCGGGACGTCGTTTACTGATCCTGATCCAGAAACGGCATGCAATGAAGCTCAAAGCGAC
>QGVC01000513.1 GCA_003242645.1 Pseudomonadota bacterium | reverse complement strand
CTTATGAGGACGGGGTTGTGGGCATTAAAGCCCCGTCCTGGGTCTGAACTACCAAACGTGGACTGCCGAGATAGTCGAGGACATCCTCGAAGACCGGATTATGCTGTCTGCTCCGACGTACCCTCCGCAGGCAGTCTACACCGGCGACGACATAACAGAGGTCTCGCTGGCGTTCGATCAGAACATGAACGTGTGCGTGGCGTTTGTCGAGGCTGGCATGGCCAAGCTGCTGTGGTACGACACGACTGTGAACCAGCTAGTTGTCACCGAGCTGGGCGAGGGGGTGACACATCCACGGGTGGCGCTGGACGACACCCGGGAGTTCAACCGCGCAAACTCTGACATCATTCTGGCCTACATCAAGGAAGGGGCACTGTACTACCGGCAGCAGCGCGACCGTTACCAAATTGAGCGCCTATTGAGCCCAGGCCCGTGGATCGCCCTGAAGCGTATCGGCATGGGGTCTGGCTACCGTTTCCAATTCCAAGTGGTGGCACCATGACTCCTAGATGGCCCGATGAATTGCCTGCTCCTCTGAGATCGGTATCGGCTAGACCGGTATCTCCAATCGTGCGCAGCAAGATGGTTTCAGGGCGCACATTTATTCGTCGTAATTTCACGGCGGTCCCTGTTGTCTACAGAATGACCTGGATATTCAATAGCGAGCAGGCCGTTATTTTCGAGAACTTCTTCAGGGATGACCTGGAAGACGGCACTCTCTGGTTCGAGATGAAACTTAGGGTTGCACAAGGAGATGGACCTTGGCTGTTCAGGTTCGAGGATATTTACGAAGGTGGCGACATGGTGGGCGTCCCGAGCTGCCCGCTTTGGCAGTACTCTGCTTCACTAGAAATGTTCCTTAGGCCTGGCGAAACGGCCCCGATCACATGACCAAAAGTGCGATGAAATCTATATTCATCTCCGCTGGCCACAGTCACACCGACCCCGGCGCATCTGGGTCGGGAGTGCGCGAGGCAGATATTGTGTTGGAGTTCCGCGACCTGTTGGCTAATGCGCTAGAGGCTCGAGGCGTGCCGTTCAGACGAGACGGGCGAGAGGGCGAAAACCTCCCGCTGTCCCAGGCCGTCAAAATGGCAGCGGAAGCGGATATAGCTATCGAGTTCCATTGCAATGCCTTCTCCAACCCGTCTGCGAGCGGCGTAGAGACGCTGAGCGGGCCGGAGCACCTGGAACTAGGCGCTCGTATCTGCGAAGTTGTCAGTAAAACCTTAGGTATTCGGAACCGGGGCGCGAAAGGCGAGGCGAGTGGACAGCATAGTCGGTTGGCTTTCATTAGCCGCGGGCGAGGAATCATAGTGGAGCTGTTTTTTATCTCTAACCCGGATGACATGGTTAAGTACCAGCGACGGAAGATGACCCTGGCCGAAGAATTGGCGGACCTGCTAGAGGAAGTAGCCCGTGCGTGAGCTGTTGGTGGTTGGAGCAGTGGCGCTGGCAGTTGGCGCTGGTAGCGCCTGGAAGCTGGCGAGCCTGCACTACGGTAAACAGATAGCCACGCTTGAACGCGACCATGCGATCGCTTCTGAAGCTGCACAAGCGCAAGCTCGCGAACGCGAAACCGAACTACGACGACAACTCAAAGAAGTAGAGAGGCAGGCCGATGAAAATCGTAAATCCTTGGAAGCTGATCTTGCTAATGCCCGTCACGCTGCTAGCAGGTTGCGGGGGGAACTCGATAAGATACGTGCCGAGTCCGCCCGTAGTGGTGCCGGAACTACCGGCGAATGCGAGGCAGCCAGAGCCACCTCCGGAATGCTCGCCGAGCTGCTTGGAGAGCTTAACGAAATGGCGGGAATCTACGCTGAAGCAGCTGACCGAGCTCGACTAGCTGGGTTAACCTGTGAGCAGTCTTACCAAGCGGTGGCGTCGCCGTAAAGAGGCTGTATCATGACTCACACATCCGATTCTCTCGTTACAGCGGCGGCGTTTGGCATTGCTGCTTGGATAAACACTGATGCGGCCGTGGGGGCCGCGTTCGGGAGTGCGTTTTTCCTGCTCAATGCTGAGCAACACCCGATGCCCAAACGCTTGGCTTACGCCGGCATTAGCGCTGGTGTTGGGTACGGAGCAGGTCTCGCCGTTGGTGGCAACTGGACCCTGTTGGTTAGCGCTGCTACTGCGGCTGTTGGGGTAGTCGTCCTAACCTCGGTTAGCAAGTCTATTGAGACCGAGGGCCTGGGCGCTTTAAGGACAATTTTTGAAATTATCAGAGGACGGAAATGATGGTTTTGGCGGCTCTGCAAATCATGGCGCTTTTGTTCACAGCGGTGCAGCTTATGAAATTCAAGCGCGGGGGTTGTCGGTATAAGTTTGGGATTTCATTTCTTGCTTCCTGTTGGGCCGGTGCTTGTGTCGCTCTAGCTGTTGCGATGGTCCTCAATTGGCCAGAAGCAGTGGAGCAAACAACCGCATTATCCGCTATGGGTTCCGGCGCTAGTGCTGCGGCAGCTTGGGCTTGCCAGGGGAATGTGGCTGAGTTATTGCGAATGTTGCGGCGCTGCCTTCCTTGGAGGGCGTTGAGGGGTTAGCCCCAGTTCCGCGCCATCTGGC
>QGVC01000512.1 GCA_003242645.1 Pseudomonadota bacterium | reverse complement strand
CTCCGTGCCGGTCAAACCGTACGCTTTCAAGGAAGGTCCGTCCGGCGTGTTGCACGATCCGAGTTTCGGCGGCTGGGACGCCGAACTCGTGGAGGACGCGGCTTGCCAGGTGCTCGCAGACAAGGAGGTCTGACCAGCGCCTAGAGCTTGGAGAATTTTCCGAGCCCGAGAATTTCACCAGTACGTGGAGGCAGGTGCCGTCGACTGCGCGAGAAGCTGTGAACTTGGGGAAGACACCCGGCACGATTGCGTTCGACTTGGCGCCCGCCATTGCCATGTCGGCAAGCCTTGTATAGGCGGCCGCAACGTCCGACTCTATAAGCGGCTGCCGAGGGTTCCTCTTTCCATCAAGGTAAAGCTCCAAAGCGGCACTGCCGATGATGTGGTTACCGACCGCATCAGCCCCGAAGCGAGACAACGCCTGCAGCGCATCCTCCTCCGTCCATTCTCCGGGGTCCGGGGCGAGGCCGAGAAGGGGCCCGTAGGCACGCGCGAACGCTTGGCCGAGGAAGCCTTCGGGCCATAGATCTTGCAGGAAGTACGGCAGGCCTTCGAACCGGCCCTCCTGCTCCTCGTCGATAAGCGGCCAAGGACAATTGCTGGCCCAGTCGAGCACGTAGCCGTGCGGCTCGGTAGCATTCAAGTTTCCGAAGAGGCTGTAGTTGCCCCGCTCGTCGACTTGAAACACGGGCAGAGGCTGATCCAGCGGTGAGCCACGTGACTGATGCAAGAAGTGAGGCACGGCTCGAGACTTCGCTATTGCTGGCAAGTCGCTTGGCTAGGTCCCGATAAGCATTCTGGACTTTGCGGAGACTGCGTTCGTGGGCTCTTCATACTACCCTGTCACGGTCTTTGGAGCTGATGCGCTCCTCGGGAAGGCGTTGCAGCGCTTCGCGGAGAACGTCCGACTCCGAGCGCCCGCGCTCGCGTGCGAGCCACTGGAGCGACCTTCTCGTTTCAGCGTCCAGTCGAGTCTTGATCGACAAAGTCGTTCACCTCAGCCACGTTGCGGCCCAGCTGGAAGATTCGACGAGTAGAGGCTCTTCGGCGCTGACTCGAGGCGCTTCTTTCAGTCTTCTCGCCATGGCTCACCGGGTGCCCTTTGGAAAGCACGAGTCATCGTGCCCACTACGACATCAATATTTGTCCCGTCATACCTAATGACGTTCGGATGCTCAATGCCGGCGTTGTAGTCGTGCGCGGGCATGATGACGAGTCCACGTGGACGATGCGCGAGCCAATCGAGGACGTAGGGCGGATAGTCGTCTACGAGCACCCGCGCGTACGTTCGGCGCTTCGTTCCTCCGGCAATGTTGAGAGCCACGCGTCCACCAAAGTCTTTCCACACACGCTCTGCCTTCTCAGACCAAGCGTTGCTGCTACTCGATGGGCCTTTGGTCAGGATCTCAACCTCATAGCCGATGTCGACTGCAACGGCATAGATATCCCACCCAAGCTGAAACTTGGGCAGGTTAAGCCACCAGCGGGGTTGACTCCGGATCAGGTCTATACGTCGTTTCAGCCAAGGCGCTGCGCCGCTCCACAAGTTCTGTGGGAGCGGCTCCTCTCCTGGTGACCGTAAGAGCTCCAGGTCACGACGGAGCTGACCAGCGTAGTCGTAGAGCGTGTCATCCATGTCGAACATGCAGACCTTGTCGCTGGTCGTCACCGCATGGGCGCGGCTTGTCGCGGCTACTTGGTTGTCATGCGTCGGGTTATCGATGGGCATCTCAGGGTGGACGCATAAAGCGCAGGTGGGCAGACCGACTCTCCGCGTCGTTCAGAAGTAGACTCCGTGCTCGATTCTTAGCAAGATGTCGAGGACGTCGTCTCGCTTGCCTTTGGCAAGGAGATCGCACGACGAATCCTCTCGACCGGGCTGTCGTCGAGCGAGCCACTCCATTGCGAGGACGGGATCGCCTAGCGCCGAAACGAGTCGAGTGGTGAGCTCGGAATCCGTTCTCTCAAGCTCCGCAAAGACCGCCTGCAGCGCCTCCTGGTGGCGCCACTGCTCGGCAGTGAGCGCGGCAGCGATTGTTGCTAGCTGTGGGGTAGCGGCAGACATCTTCGGCTCCGGCAGATCGCGGGAATCATGATGTGTACTGGCAGTGAAGAATTCTCAGTAGATAGTAGATATTTATCGCTATCTCAAGAAGTTACGTTGCCCTGCCAGTGTTTCGCGAGTATACTGGCTCCCGCGACAAAGACGAAAGTCGGAGGCGCCTTCGTCAGGAATCGATGCTCGCAGGGCTCTCAGTGGGGCTCAACGTAGACGGATTGGTCTGCGTAACGAGGGGGAAGTGGCGCCGACGCTTTCCACTCGCAACTGGGCAGTCGGGGGGGCTGGCCCCAGGACAATTGGGGCTCTCCACACACGGGCAAGGAGTTTCAGCGTGTCTTCGAAATGAAGACATGTGTCTGCAGAACGAAGACACTAGAACACCGAGCAGCGGGTGCACCGTCGCCCGGGCTCGCACCGAACCCGTATCTCCTCTCGAAACCTCCCCGCAGCCCGACCCGCTCTTCGGCCGGCGAGCCGAGCCCGCCGGCCGCACCGGTCTCTGCCTGAGTGCTTGGCTCCTC
>QGVC01000511.1 GCA_003242645.1 Pseudomonadota bacterium | reverse complement strand
TTCGCCCAACAAATCACGCCAGATCCAGGCGGCTCGGCGCTGACGTCGGGGCTCGGCGGACGGCCCCTCCAGGCTCGACGGCTCCACGTCAGCTCACATATGGGCCCTTATACGCATTATCCGCTGCACCCCCATCGGATCGACGTTCTCGATGGAGCAGACGATGATGCAGTTGTCCGCCTTGTCGCGGACCACCTCCATCTCGAACTCCTTCCAGCCGAGGACGCTCTCCTCGATCAGGACCTGGTGCGTCGGCGAAGCATCAAGCCCGCGCTCGACGATGTCGAAGAACTCCTCGCGGTTGTAGGCAACACCACCGCCGGTTCCGCCCAACGTGAACGAAGGCCGGATGATGGCGGGCAAGCGCACGTACTCGAGCGCGGCCTGAGCCTCTGCCATGTTGTGGGCCAGCATCGATCGCGGCGTCTCTAGCCCGATCTTCTTCATGGCCTCACGGAAGAGCTGCCGGTCCTCGGCCTTGTCGATGGCCTCCGCCCGGGCGCCGATCATTTCGACGCCATACTCTCCGAGCACCCCTTGCTTGTGCAGCGCCAGTGCGGTGTTGAGCGCCGTCTGCCCACCCATGGTGGGCAGCAGCGCATCCGGGCGCTCGGCGGCGATGATCTTCGCGACGATCTCTGGCGTGATCGGCTCGACGTATGTGGCGTCGGCCAGCTCCGGATCCGTCATGATGGTGGCCGGATTGGAGTTGACCAGAATGATCCGATACCCCTCGGCCTTCAGGGCCTTACAGGCCTGAGTGCCGGAGTAGTCGAATTCGCACGCCTGCCCGATGACGATGGGGCCCGCGCCGATGATCAGGATGGACTGGATGTCGGTACGTTTCGGCATGGAAAATCCGTTCCTGGCTCAGGCGCGCGCATTCGGCCCGCCGTTGGCCAGCGAAGGCTCGCGTAGAGAAATGCTATTTGAGGCTAGGCGGGCGTTATAGGCGAGGATTCCCGATGACGGAACCCGAAAACTGAGCACAAGCTCGCGCCGATCGCCGCGGATGGAGAGTAACACGGCCCCTTCGCCTCAATTGTGCCTGCGTCGGCCTCCTCAGTAAAATCCCGCGATTCAGATCGAGAGCTTCGGGAGAGACCTGTGAGTCCTGAATTCCTTTTGACGACGCTCATTGTGGTCGCCTCACCTGGAACCGGAGTGCTCTATACGTTGGCTGCAGGACTGTCGCGCGGAGCGAAAGCTGGCATACTCGCCGCGTTTGCCTGCACCCTTGGCATTCTTCCTCATATGGCTGCCGCGATCACCGGCCTTGCCGCGTTGCTGCACACGAGCGCGATAGCCTTCCAGGTGCTGAAGTACTTAGGGGTCGTCTATCTCCTCTACTTGGCCTGGAGCACGCTGCGGGAACATGGGGCCATGACGATCGAGAAAGATGCCCAACCGCGCTCCGCGAGACAGGTTATCGTGACCGGCATCCTGATCAACATTCTCAACCCGAAACTGTCGATCTTCTTCTTCGCCTTCCTTCCTCAATTCGTGAGCGCCGACGAACCGAATTCGCTCGCGCGCATGCTGGAGCTGAGCGCCGTCTTCATGGCCGTGACGTTCCTCATTTTCGTGGCCTATGGAGTTTGCGCAGCTGCCATGCGGACCTACGTGATCACACGCCCGCAGGTGCTTGCTTGGATGCGCCGGGCCTTTGCAGCGGCGTTCGTGGGACTCGGAGCGAAATTGGCGCTGGCCGATCGTTGATGCCAACGCGAGTTCTTGCTGCATCGCCAAACTCTTGTGAGTGCGTCCTTATGATGGCGTCTCGCGCAGGACTTGTAGTAACCGAATTTTTCGCGCACTTTGCTTATTCAACAAATCCGCCCGGGCGCTGGCGCAGTGATCCGGAGGCCGAGCGGGCTTGGGTTTTGTCAGGGCGCGTTCGGGCAGGATGAGCGTTCCTCCTTCGCCGGAGCAAACCCGCGAGGCGAGCGATGACAATCGAGGACGAGATCAGGACCTTGCAGCAGATCCCCATGTTCCGGGATCTGGACGCGAGCAAGCTCAAGCTGATGGCATTCGCGGGCCAGAGGATAACCTGCCGAAAGGGTGATCTCCTGTTCGAGGAAGGCGATCCGCCCGATGCCGTCTACATCATCCTCGATGGTGAGGTCGATGTGGTCAGGACCGGCCCCGCGGGCGAGGTGGTGCTCGCGCGGCTAGGTCGGAACGAGCTGATCGGCGAGATCGGCGTGCTCTGCAACAAGTGCCGCAATGCCCGCATCGTGGCCTCCTCTGACGTGCAGGCCCTGCGAATCGAGAAGATGACGTTCATGCAGATCGTGCAGCAGGTGCCCAAGCTCGCCATGGCCATCATTCGCGAGCTCAGCGAGCGTCTCGAACATGCCAACGAACGCTTGGCGGCACGCGGCTAGACGTGAGGAAAAGAAAAGGGTGCCTCATCGGGGGGAGACCTAGAGGCACCCTGGAACCACCGATCGAGTATTAGGGGGCATGACCAGTGGTCGGACGCGAAACGCATACCCTCCATTTTGGTTCCACGTCTGACGGTTCTTCTGGTCAATTGCGCCGCGACGTTGCAGAACCGCAACAAACCGGGGAGCATAGG
>QGVC01000510.1 GCA_003242645.1 Pseudomonadota bacterium | reverse complement strand
ATCGCCATCAGCGCGTAGAACACGCCGATGATCAGGCCATTGATGACGAGATCGAGAGCGAGCATGCGGGCGGTTGCGAATGGCGGGACGGGGAGGATGCCAGTCGGCAGCACCCTCCCCTGAAGTTACGGAACGCCCTGACTGGGCAAGCTGCTTAGTTCGGACGCTCGATCAGCGAAAGATCAATCGGCTGACCGGCTTCCTGAACGAGCTTGGTGTCCTTCACGGGCTGGTTCACATCGGTGATCTGGAACGTGACGTAGGGCACATCCAGCCACTGGTGATACTTGTAGCCGCCCTTCTCGGTGGAGAAGGTGATCTCCCCGCGCGCGCCGGTCCACTTGATGCCTTCCAGCGCCTTGATCATCGCATCGGGATCAGTGCTCCCCGCGATCTTGATCGCCTCGGCGATAAGGAAAACGCTGTCCGCCGCCTGGAACAACAGCCGGTTCGGCTCAAAGCCCGTCTTCGCCGTATAGGCCTCGGCCACCTGCCTGCCGAGCTCGGGCAGCTGCATCTTCGGATGGTAGAGCCCGAAGACGAGCATGTACTTGGCCGAATCGCTCACGTTCTGCCAGAAGTCGGGGTAATCCGCGATGCCTGACGCATCATAGATTAGCGTCTTCGACGTCGGCGCGATGCCCTGCTCATAGAGCTGGTTGATCAGGATGTAGGCCGCCGGCGGCAGCATGATCTCCACGATCACATCAGGCGGATTGGCCTTGAGCGGCAGCAGCGCCGGCAGGAAGTCCTTCGCCGCGCGGTCGAGCGTCTCATAGCGGTACTCGACATCGGGCGCTTTCTCCTTGAGCACGTCACCGATCAGCTTGGCGAGACCCACGCCGTAGTCCGTGTTCTCAGGGAACGCGAGCACATTCTTGGCGCCCATGGCCGCGATCGTCTCCGCGGCGGCGATGGCGACACGGCTGTTGAAGTTGCCCGGATTGAAGACCTGCGGATAGCCCTTCTCGCGAATAACGTCGGACCAGCCGTTCGTGTTGACGTACGGCACGTTGTAGCGATGCGCCACCTCGATGCCAGCGAGCGCCGCGGAGCTTTGGTGCTCGCCCGTCACGGCGATGACTTTGTCACGCGTAATCAGCTTCTCGACCGCGGCGCGGGCCTTCTCAGGAATGCCCTGCGTATCCTCGACGATCAGCTCGAGCGGCCGCCCCAGGACGCCGCCGGCATCGTTGATCATTTTCACGGCCACTTCGGCGCCGTCCCTCACCTGCACGCCCTGCGACACCGATCCGGGCGGCGAGAGCGTGACGGTCAGGCCGATCTTGATGGGCTCTTGCGCGACAGCCCCTCCGGCACTGGCGAATAAGCCCGCGGCGACAGCCAACGCGGCGCAACCAAAATACTTAAGTATTGATGCTGGTCCCACGACGCTCCTCCATTGACGCTTCCCTCACGCGTGTGGGTCGGATCGTAGAGCAGCCCCTACGGAAAAGGAAGCCGGAAGCAGCAGTGCTCGCGGCCATTTCATGTGTTGTCGTGCTACTGACCGGCTGAGTGCAGAAAGAGCTTCTGCTTGATCAGGCCCGATTGGGCCGCGGGCGCGAGCGCCCGTATGTTATTTGGCAGGTTTGAACTCGTATATTGCGGCGGAGGAGAATTATCAGCGGCGGACAACAAGACCAGCGCTCGCCATCTTCAAGATGTGTCGGAATGCCGCGCAAGAGATGCGCGGTGTATCGCACCCTCTCGCAAGTTGAATGAAAGCCTATTGCCGAAGCTCGACTACGGAAGACTTCGACTGCGCCAGAAATAACGGCGCGCAGGCGCTAACTACAACTTCGGGAGACGTCGTATGAAACCTTCTACAGCATGTTCCATGGCCGCAGCGGCGGCCTTGCTGGTGTTCGCTTCACCGCCCGCGGGCGCAACGCTGTCCTCAGCGGCCGTGTCGAAGCTCGGTGTGAGCAGCAGCCCGGTCTTTCAGATACAGGGCACCGGCGGACAGCAAGGCGGTCAAAGAGGCGGCGGAGGCGGTGGGGGAATGCAAAGCGGCCAGGGCGGTGGCGGAGGAATGACCGAGCCCAAGGGCGGTGGTGGAGGCACCATGGAGAACAGGGGTCGCGGAGGTGGAATGTCTCAGCCCCGGGGTGGTGGCGGAGGCACCATTGAAAAAAGAGGCGGCGGCGGAACCTGGGAGGGCCGGCGCGGTAGAGGCGGCGGAACCATGGAACGTCGGAGAGGCGGCGGCGGTGGCATCATATTGGAAGAGAGGCGGCGACCGCGCGGCTATCGCGGCCCACGCTTCCGTGAAGGCCCCACGCTCAGGTTCCGGAGCGGGTGCGGCTGGCTGAGAGAACGCGCTCGGGATACCGGCAGCCGCTACTGGTGGCGCCGCTATCGTGATTGCGTGCGTGGCTGATCACGCGAAAAGCGGGCGTCGCAATTGCGCCGTTGCTGGCCTCGGCGCCCGCTTCATCGATTTAATGAGAGCATCCTGGCAGCGGGCCGCCTGTCGGCCTGCTGCCGGCAGCTGACGCAATCTCCCGGCCCTTTGACCGACCACGGATCGATCCCTCCCGTAACAAAAATCGGGAGCGGATGGATCAGTTCAGTTGCCAGATC
>QGVC01000509.1 GCA_003242645.1 Pseudomonadota bacterium | reverse complement strand
GCTTCAATCAAGCCCCAGCAGCCCCATGCGCCACCTACAGGGCCACTGACGAAAGTTTGACGGCCGATCACCGCCGGCTGCTCATTAGGTCTTTCCAGCCCCTCGGTTCGACGACGGTACTGCAGAGCATGGCACGGTACGTGCCCGACCGCCCCGCCGTCACGTCCGAGCGCGGAACACTCACCTATGCTGAGTTCGAGAACCAAGCCGCAGCAATCGCAGGTGCGCTCCTTGGGCGCCATGGACTGAAGCCGGGAGAACGCGTCGGCCTCATCATGGAAAATTGCGGGGAGTTCTTCCCGGTCATCTACGGCATCTGGCGGGCGGGCCTCGTTGCCGTGCCAATCAATGCCAAGCTGCACCCGAAGGAGCTGGCCTGGATCCTAGGCAACAGCGAAGCTCGGCTCGTCATTGCGACGCCCGAGCTTGCTGATCGCATGACGGCGCAAACGAGTGAGACCTGGCCGCCCATCATCGCCACCGGCTCACGCGACTACTCGGCGCTGCTCGAAGGAGACCCGGTTACACGTCCGACCGGAGGGCCGGAGGACGAAGCATGGCTCTTCTACACGAGCGGCACTACCGGGCGCCCCAAGGGCGCGGTGCTGACCCACCGCAACCTGCTCTTCATGATCCACACCTACCTGGCCGATATCGATTTCATCGGGCCGGGGGACACCATGGTGCATGCAGCGCCGCTGTCCCATGGTGCCGGGTTGTATGGGCTGACTCACGTTGCGCGCGGCTCCCACAATGTCGTGCTCGGCGGCTCGTTCGATCCTGAGCGAGTGCTGGCGACGTTCAGTCAGTACCAAAACGTGAGCATTTGGGCCGCGCCGACCATGATCGTGCGGCTCATCAATCATCCGAAGGCCGGCAGCGCTGACACGCGCGGTCTCAAGACCATCATCTACGGCGGCGCGCCGATGTATCTCGCCGACCTGAAACGGGCCATTGAGCTGTTCGGACCGAAGTTCTTCCAACTCTACGGCCAAGGCGAAAGCCCGATGACCATCACGGGCCTGAGCAAGGCCATGCACGCGGATGTCGATCATCCAGACTACGAGGCGCGGCTGTCCAGCACTGGCGTGGCGCGCACGGGCGTTGCCTTTCGCGTCGTCGACCCGGACGGTCGCGACCTGCCGCATGGCGAAGTTGGCGAGGTCATCACGCGGAGCGACTGCGTCATGCGCGAGTATTGGAACAACCCCGAGGCCACCGCGAACGCGCTCCGAGACGGCTGGCTCTGGACGGGCGATCTTGGTAGCGTCGATGCGGCCGGCTTCCTCACACTCAAGGACCGCTCCAAGGACCTCATCATCTCCGGCGGCACCAACATCTATCCGCGCGAGATTGAGGAGGTGCTGCTCACCCACCCCGACGTGGTCGAATGCGCCGTGGTCGGCCGCCCGCACTCCGAATGGGGCGAGGAGGTCGTCGCCTTCGTCGTCGCGCGCGAGGGGGGCAAGGCTACGCCCGAGGCGCTGGAGGCGCTGTGCCTCGACAACATCGCGCGCTTCAAACGGCCGAAGGAGTACCGCTTCGTTGATGCGCTTCCGAAGAACAACTATGGGAAGGTGTTGAAGACGGAGCTGAGGGAGTGGCTGCTTGGCAAGAAATCTCCAACTTCGTGATAACCTCATCCCCTTTGTTCTGGCTTGAGGAGTTCGGCGATTACGTTATCGTCGAACACTGAAAAGCGGTTGACCCATTTGAACTTGAAGCCCAAGCTTTCAGTCAGCCGACGCAACGAACTTGGCGTAAAATAGTTCACATGATCTGGAAAGCGGAATCCACACCATTTTGCCCCTTGAACCCGCCGGTTAATAGAACCGAAATTTGGTACTCTGATGTAAATCCGACCACCTTTCTTGAGCTTTACAAAACTCCTCTCCAGAATTAGGCGAGGTTGCGCTTCGTGCTCGAGATAGCTCCGCATAATTATTGAATCAAAAAACTCGTCGGGATAATGCTCGATCCCCTCGATCGCTGGCGCATTAATAAGAGATCCGCCTCGTGCCTCGTATTTCGGACGTGCTCGTTGCGCGAGGCCTTTGCTGATCTCGATACCATGTGGAATGCAGCCCTCGGGAATGCGTGTGGAGCCTCCGCAACCTATTTCAAGAACGTTTCCGCCGTTACCTGCAACGCGCCTTCGCCTCATATCGTCCATGAGTTTGCCGAGCTTAAGCCGAAATCGAGTCCACTGATCTAGTCTCGCCCACCTTTGAGCTTTGCGGCGCTCGGACTCCGCCGTGCTCGTCTTTTCCCACGCTAAGTCGTCGCTTAGAGCCTCGTACTCTGGCACTTCATGCAAAAAGACAAATCCGCATCCCTCGCACTCGACAACGGGCCATTCAGTGACTGTGTATTGCGACAGCAATCGAGCACCGGTGCTACCGCATACGTCACAATGGCGCCTTCTTGTCTGAACCTTCATGTCCGCTCCCTGCAGTGCCCGTCTGACACGATCAAGACCCTCTGGCTTAGTCTCAACAGATCGCAATTTCAAACATCGTTCGTCACATACCACCCAGGAATGTGGGATCTCGCGTTGAGCTGTCCGGGTCCACGGATTGCGGTGCCGTGG
>QGVC01000508.1 GCA_003242645.1 Pseudomonadota bacterium | reverse complement strand
GCCGGGGTGCAACGGCCGCAACTCCCGCACCGGCCCGCTCCGGCCGCTCCCCTTCCAGGCGTAGAAGTTGCCATAGCGCACCAGCCACGACGTCGCGTCGAGCCAGAAATTGACCGACGTCTGCCAGGGGTTGGGCGCCCTCAGCAGCTTTTCGACGGCATGATCGCGCTGCCGGATCTTCGCGGTGCGGCCCCTGCTGTCCGTCTCGGTGCGGTATACGTGCACCGGCAGCGTCGCAATCCGCTTGGAGATCGCATTGACGATCGCCTGGACGGTCGGGGCCCGCATGCAATTTTCTGGCGTGACGGCCACGCCGGCGGCGGTTTGGTTCAGCGCCTCGAACCGCTGCAGGAGGACGTCGATCGACATTCCTGACGAGCGGCGCGCCAGGGTGATGTTGAAGGGGCCGATTCTCATGCGAGCACCATCAGGCTGCCGCTGACGTATTCCTGCCTATGCTCGCGGTGCGTGGCGGCCATGGCGTGTGCCATCGTCAGGGCGATGAGGCCGTCAATGCGGCCGTGCGACTTGGCTTTCGTGAGCTTGCGGTTGCCGGCAGGGTCGCGCTGCACTACGGCGTTCGCCGCACACATCGTCAGCACCGGGTGTCCGCCGTGCCGGATCTTTTCCTCGAGGAGCGCCGTCTCGAGCTCACGGAGGGCAGGGGACATACTGGCAAAGCCCTGGCCGAACTCCACGAACTTCTGCTCGATGACCTTCTCGGGGAACCCGGCTTGCAGGAGCCAGGGTTTCAGGTGGCGGAAATTCCAGCGGTCGAATGCGATGCACCGGATGTCGAGATCCGAGGCAAAGAGGTCGTAAAGATACTCGGCCACGTAGTCGTAGCCGACCGTCCGGCCCGGAACCGCCTCGATGAACCCGTCGCGCACCCACTGGTCATAGGGCGCCCGATCCCGGCGCGCCCGCTCGAGCAGCCCGTCGTGCGGCATCCAGAACGTCGGCTTGACGTGGTATTCGCCCTCGTAGACCGCCTCGAGCACCAACGCCGTCAGGTCGGTGGTTTCCGAAAGGTCGAGCCCGCCATAGACCGGCAAGCCGCCGAACTCCTCGAGCACCTCGCGGCTGCAGGCCTGCCAGACGCTCCGTGAGATGAACGGCTGATTGAGCTGCACCCGCTGGTTCAGAATCAAGTTGCGATAGGAAGCCTCGCGGCTCGGCATCCGCCGAGCTTCATTGGCCTGGTTGAGAACTTCCTCGGCATTTTGGAAGTCGCCGAAAGCCGGATTAGCCTGTCGTATTGCCTCCTCTGAGAACGGATCGATATTTGGGTCTGCAGTGTACAGGCTTATCACGGTTTTCGGGTCGTGAGCGGCGAGAGCATCGTCAATCAAGGTCGAGAGCAAGTCCGCATCCGTCGCCGCCTGCGTCGAGATGATGATCGACAACGGATCGGCGTGCGCCGACATCGCCGTTTCTATCGCGTCGAAAAGCTCTGATCGTGGCCCTCTCACCTGTCCCAGTTCATCATGCAGCGCGAAAATTGGCGAGATGCCATGGGTTGTCGGAGCTTCCGCAGAAAGAGCTTTGTAGAGCGTCCCCAGTTCGGGGCAATAGAGCTGCTTCTGAGAGTCCCGAATGGTAATCACGGCATCAAGATCGGGCGACATTCGCACGATCTTTGCCGCAAGATTGAAAACAATGGCCGCCTGGTCGCGGCTCATGGCAGAGGAGACAAGCTGCGAATTGGGCCGTGCCTCCGGGCCGCAGAGATGCGCGAGAAGCAGGCACGCCGCCAGGCTCGTCTTGCCGTTTTTCTTCCCGAAGCTGATGATCGCTCTGCGCGTCCGGTGCGGGTTGTCGTAGATCTTGATGATGTCGCGCTTCTGCCAGTCCCGAAGCCGCATCGGCTTGCCGACGTCTTTCCCTTCGGGAACACGGCACCACTTCTCGATCCACGCAATGAGCCGTTCGCCCCGCGTCGGCTGCTTGACGGCTCGCGTTTTGCGCTGCCGTTTCGTCGCCGTCGTCTTTTTCGGAGCCTTTGCCTTGGCTGCGGCTTTCTTGGGAGCAACGGCCTTGGATTTACCACGGGCGGCCGGCTTAGCCTTCCCACGGTTTCCGCGTCGGCCTGGTGTTGCGGTTGCCACGGTCGTTGCGTGTCGCGCTCTGAGAAATCCGCATCTTCACGGCGAGGCTCGAAAGCATGCGGCTCTCGCGCTCCTGCATTTTCAGCAGCCGGTCCCAATCCTTGATGTTGAGCTCAGGATCGGACGTCGCGCGCTCGATCATTTCCGCGATGCGCTTTGCCTGCACCGAGTGGCGGCAATACTGCTTGAGCAGGGGAACCGTCGCCGGCGTGAACCAATCCGCCGGCATCGTGTCGACGACGGCTGCCCACACCTCGACCTCTTCGTCCACGAGATCATCCGGAGCCTTGAGCCGTTCGACGGCGTCAACCGGCTTAGCAGACACCACCTCGAGCGCCGCCAGGGACTTGCGGCCTCGTTTCAACATACTCGCTGAATCCTTCTGTTAGATCAGGGACGCGCTTGTCAGAACCGCGCGCCCAATTGTCAGAAAATCCGCGCCGAAATCCAAAAAACACGCGGTTTTAGTTTTTTGAGGCCCGGGCGCCG